>PBMX01000017.1 GCA_002722935.1 Phycisphaerae bacterium
AAGAGGATGTAAGGCTCCTCGAGGGTAACCTCCATGCGCTCGGGATCGGTGACGAAGTAGGGGCTCAGGTAGCCGCGATCAAACTGCATGCCTTCGACGACCTCGACATTCGTTTTAAGTCCCTTGCCTTCCTCGACGGTGATGACGCCGTCCTTGCCCACCTTCGAGAAGGCATCGGCCATGATGGCCCCGATCGTCGGGTCGTTGTTCGCAGAGATGGTCGCGACCGATTCGATCTTGTCTTCAACAGGTCGCGCAAGCGATTCGATGTTGGCGACGACGGTGGATGTCGCTTCCCGCATGCCTCGAACCAGTGCATTCGCATCGACGCCGGCAGCGATGTATTTCAGGCCGTTTCGGAACAACGCCTCGGCCAGAACCGTGGCGGTGGTCGTTCCATCGCCCGCCTTGTCGCTGGTCTTCGAGGCGGCTTCACGAACCAGGCGGGCGCCCATGTTCTCGAACGAATCCCTCAGCTCGATCTCCTCGGCCACGGTGACGCCGTCCTTGGTGACGGTTGGTCCGCCCCAACTCTTGTCGAGCACGGCGTTGCGACCTCGAGGGCCGAGCGTGGACTTCACGGCTGAAGCCAGTTTTTCAACTCCACTGAGGAGGGACGTGCGGGCTTCCCTGTCGAAGGCAAGGTCCTTGACGGCCATGTTTGAACTCCCTGCGTTGCGTAGGACTTCTCGTTCTTCCCAAGGCTCCACCCGGCGATAAGCCGGCCTGAAGCCACCACGAGCAAGGATGGCGCACCATCCACGCTCATCCCATTGAGATCAAACCCCGCGCCACCCCAGGTACGCCAACATGCAGTGTCATGACCCCACTCAAGGGGTCCCAGGGGCGAATTTCACGGATTGGTCAATCCTGCCCATGTCATCGAAGAGCCGATTGGCACTTGATTCCTGCCGAACTGGCAGGCCCAGGAGGGCTTTCAGGCCGCCGGATCCTCGCTGAGAAGCGATCGAAGCCTTGGGGGAGGGGCTCCCATGGCCTTGGCCACCCAGGTCAGGTTCATCACCAGATAGAGGGCCCCGACCGTGATGAAGGCTCCGGAAATCAGTTTCAGGATCATCCCGAACGTCACAGGAAGTGGAATCCCCAGACCACCACCGATGTACTGGAGAAGAGCGCCTGCAGCCCAGAAGAAGGTGGCCCAGATGACATCAAGCACGTATTGACGCCTCGTGGTCGAGGTCCTGAAGGTCCTGCTTCGTTGACCCAGTTCCGAGAGGAGCACCCGGATGCCCAGCAGGAGGAGCCAGCCTCCGGGCAATGGAGAACACGTGATGAGCAACTCCCGCGTGGACCATCTACCCGCCTGGCCGAGATCCGATCCCTCCCGGGCAAGTTCCAGGAGCGAATGGCCGGGGTCGATGGAGATCTGGAACACGAGTGCGGGGATCCAAAGAAGCACCCCTGCTCCAAGGATGCCGATGATTCTCCAGGCCTCCCTGCGTCGTTGTGAATGACGCAACGGGGCCAGTGCAAGAAGAGAGGGGATGGACATGACCGCCATCACGACCGAAGCCCAGAGCATCCAGCTCCCGAGATCAATGGCGGCCTGAACCCAGCCTGGCCAGCACGATGGACACGGGGGGATCGAAGGCACGTCGAACCAGCTGAACGGAGCGTGGCTGAGGAGCATGCCCAGCACCCAGCAGATGAAGGAGAGGCACAGCGTCCAGGTGAGCCATTGAAGCCCACGCGCGACCATTCGCGGATTCGCGATCGTCGGATGGCGATGCACTTCCGGATCGATCCATCGTGCCAGTGAATCCTGGACCAGCCAGCCGCACTCCGGGCATGAACCCTCGGCGGGGAGTCCCCGGAGTTCATATGAACATCCGGCACACGGAACATGCGAGACCACCGTGCGACCGGAGAGGGACTCCGGGCCGTCTATGCCATGCAGGAACGGGTTTGAGGAATCAGGAGTCAAGATGTGGCAACCACCATGTGGGGCCTTCCGTTGCTGTCTGCCCGGTGTGCTAGACTCGCTCCCTCGATTGCAGGAAGAACTCCGGGTCAGGCATCATGACGAACAAGACACTTCAGCATCTGCGTCAGAATATCACCTCGGTGTACATGGGGAATTCGACCGCGGTCGATCGATTGCTCATCTGCCTCCTTGCGCGTGGCCACATTCTCATCGAGGATGTGCCCGGAACGGGCAAGACCGTCCTGGCAAGCGCTCTGGCCCGGTCGCTGGAAGGAGACTTCGCGAGAATCCAGTGCACGCCGGACCTGCTTCCATCGGACATAACGGGCGTCACGGTCTACGATCGAGAAACCCAGGAGTTCCAGTTCAAGCCCGGGCCGATCTTCAACAACATCGTCGTAGCGGATGAAATCAACAGGACGACGCCGAGAACCCAGTCGGCTCTCCTCGAGGCCATGAACGAGGAGACCGTGTCGATCGACGGGACGACGCACCAGTTGCCCCGACCGTTCATGGTGATCGCAACGCAGAACCCCTACGAGTTCGAGGGAACCTACACGCTTCCAGAGAACCAGCTGGACCGATTCCTGATGCGGTTCGGGCTCGGGTACCCGGCCCCGGGCGATGAAACGCGGATCGTGAACCAGCAGCCCGCGAGGACGACACTTCGATCCCTTGAACCGGTCATCGATTCCGATGCCGTGATCGAACTGCAGGCAAGAACGGACGAGGTCAAACTCGATGAATCGCTCGTCGAATACGTGCTGCAACTGGCCACCGCAACCAGGGAACACGACGACCTGCTCGTCGGCATAAGTCCACGAGGTTCGATCGCCCTTGCACAGGCTGCACGTGGTACCGCCATGCTCGATGGCCGAGACTACTGCGTCCCGGAGGATGTCGTCTCGAATGTGTTGCCCGTCTGTGCCCATCGGATCATCAGCAAGACGGCTCTGCATGACGGGGACACGACCACGACGAGGCGCATCATGCAGCAGGTGCTTGAAACGATCACCAGCCCGACTTGATCGGACCGATCAGCCCTCGGCGGCCTGGTGGGCCTCGATGACCTCCGGCTTCAGGACCCCGATGTCGGGCAGGTTCCTGTAGTAGTCATCGAAATCAAGTCCATAACCGACGACGAACTCGTTCTCGATATCGAAGCCGATGTAGTCGCAGGGCGTCCCCATGGCGGAGTCGATCTTCTTGCGCAGAAGTACGCAGGTCCTGACCGACTTGGGGTTCCGGGATTCGATCTCCTGCCGGACACGACGAATGGTCCCCCCGGAATCGAGAATGTCGTCGACGATCAGGACATGTCGACCCTCCAGTGAATCTGGAAGTCGATCGCCTTCCAGAAGAACTTCCCCACTGCTTTCGACGACGGCGCCCCTGTAGCTCGATGCAGTCATGAGTCCGATGCGAACGCGAAGCGGGAGTTGTCGCATCAGGTCGGCGATGAAGGTGATGCTGCCGGTCATGATCGGAACGAGCACGATCCCGTCGGACTCGCAGTCCGATCCAAGATCGGACACGATGTCCCGGCCGATCTCCGCGATTCGATCGGCAATGGCGTCTCGGCCAATCAGGATTCGTTCAAGATCCTGGTCCATGGCCCCAGTGTAGACAGTGTGGGCTCAAGGAGAAATCCACGAATAGCCCAGCCAGGCCAGGCCCAGGAGCAGGCTGAAGGCCACGGCGTCGGTGATCATGATCAGCACGATGCACGACCCCTGGGCGGGATCCGCCCCGATCCGCCTCAGAACGAGTGGAACCGCTGTTCCGGTCAAGGAGCCGATTCCCATGGAGAAGACCAGCGCAATTCCCATGACCAGCCCGATCCACCAGGAAGCACCTTCGACGAACAGGGAAAGCAGGTACACCAGCCCGAACAGCAGCAGGCCCAGCAGTGCCCCCGACAGGAGTCCCGTCCATACCTCCCTCATCAGCAGGGAACCGATGCGCTCACCATGGACTTCATCGAGCGCAAGTCCTCGCAATGTCACCGCCAGAGACTGGTGGCCTGCATTCCCGGCAAGCGCCGCCACCATCGGCATGAGAACCGCGAGGAATGCGACCTGCTCGATGAGCCCGTCGAACTGCAGCACGATGATCGAGGCGGGAGCCATGAGCAGTGCGCTGATGAACAACCATGGAAGACGACCCCGGATCTTCTCCGGGAGATCGGAGTAGACCGACTCACCTGCACCGGCACCGACCGATCGCTGGACATCCTCGGTCTGTTCGCTCTGGATGAGGTCGAGAACATCGTCGACCGTCACGACCCCGAGCAGTCTCTGGTCTCCATCGATGACCGGCATCATCGTGTAGTCATGACGACGGAACTCCCGGGCGACATCCTCATCGTCCACCTCGGCTCGAACCGCCTTCACGGTCCGTCCCGTGACCTCGGAGAGTTCGAGTGAATCGGGATGGACGAGGAGATCCCGCATCGAGACGAGACCGGCAAGACGACCCTGGTCATCGATCACAGGCAGGTACTGGAGATCCTCGTGGATTTCAGACGAACGAACGATGCTCGTCGCCTCACCGATGGTTCCTTCGGCCGGCAGCGCGACATAGCGCGTCGTCATGATTCCCGCGGCGGTGTCGGGCCTGTATCCGATCAGGTCACGCAGCGAGAGCGACTGTTCGTGGTCGAGAGCACTGAAAACCGGCTCTCTCTTCTCCGGATCCAACTGCCTCAGGAGTCCGACCGCATCATCCGGTGGAAGAAGGCAGATCATGTTCGCCAGTTCGCCGGCTCGTGATTCATCAACGAGATCCTCGAGGATGATCGCAGCCAGGTGCGGCTCCATCTCGACCAGTGCCTCGGCGGCCGCCCGGTCATTCATGACCGCAAGCACACCGACGGCATCATCCTCATCAAGACGCTCAAGCGTATTGGCCGCGTCCGGGGCTGCCTGACGCTCGACCATTTCCGCCAGCACCGGTGCATCGATGGTGTGGGCAATCAGGTTCTCGACCTGCTGCTCCACTGGAGAATCGGGCTGGCCAGGCTCAAGGGCGGGTAGATCTTCGGACACGTGCCGGAGTGTACTCAGCGATTCCAAATCCGGCCCAGCAAGGCAAAATCCACCCTCGAAATGCTTTCCTGGAACGTGGTGAAATCACTGTAACTTCCTGTAATACAAGCCTTTACAAGTGTTTATTTGAACCTGACCCCGCTTCCTGATACAATGGGCCTCCCATGGCAACCACCCGAAAAAAGAAGGCTTCCGGTGGCGCTGGGACCTCCAAACCAGGGAAAAAGGCACCTGGAAAGCGGTCGAGCAAGACGACCGCCCTCCCCAGGACCTATTCCACGGTGGTCCGGCACCTCCTTGATCGCACGAACTACGAGCGGCTCCGCGTCGTCAAGTACGACGAGAAGACCTTCAAACTCGATCGCATGCGGAAGCTGCTGAAGAAGCTCGGCAATCCGCAGGACGACATCCGCTGCATCCACATCGCAGGAACGGTCGGAAAGGGTTCGACCTGCAGCATGATTTCGAACATGCTCCAGCATTGTGGTTACACGGTCGGTGCATTCACCTCGCCCCACCTCATCGAGGTGACCGAGCGGATCGCCATCAACAACGAGCAGATTGGACAGGCGGCCTTCACCTCCCTCATGCGTGAAGTCATCCAGGCTGCGGACCAGGCCGATCGAAATGCCACCTACTTCGAACTCCTTACCGCGGCGGCTCTGAAACACTTCGCGGACCAGGCTGTCGACATGGCCGTCATGGAAGTTGGATTGGGTGGACGTCTCGACTCGACGAATGTCATCACCCCCGAGTTGTCGGTGATCACGAAGATCGACCTCGACCACATGCACATTCTCGGCTCGACCATCGAGAGCATCGCGGCGGAGAAGGCCGGCATCATGAAGCCCGGCATCCCCTGCTATTCGGTGCCGCAGACACCCGAGGTGACCACTGTACTCCGGGAGCACGCGGAATCGATCGATTGCCCCCTCCACGTCATCGGAGAAGACATCGAGTTCAGCAGCCGCGTCGGCATGTCGGACGATCTCGGGGCGCATACGCGAGTCTGCGTCATCTCCGAAACAAGCCAGTTCATGCACCTTCCCGTTCCACTGCCCGGCGAACACCAGGCGGCGAACTGCGCTGCAGCCATCTCGGCCGTCACTCACCTGAAGAAGACGGAAAGCGACATCGATGACGGTGGAATCTACAGGGGACTCGCAGCGACGACGATCCCGGGCCGCATGGAACTCGTCTGGAAGCAGCCCCGCATCATCGTGGACGGTGCCCACAACCCGATCTCGCTGACGACCCTCATGCGAAGCATCGGCTCGCACACCCCCTACGACTCGATGGTCTGCATATTCGGCTGCTGTGAAGACAAGGATGTGTCGACCATGCTGGACAACCTGGCCATCGGCGGCGACAAGATCATCTTCACGGCCGCAAAGGGGCAGCCCAGAGCCATGGACCCGAACGACTTGAACCGGGCATTCATCGAACAGCGTGGCAAGTCCTGCCAGGTCGCATCGGGCATCGAGGAAGCCCTTGAAATTGCGGCGAGAGCGGTCAGCAGGGACGACCTCATCTGCGTCACCGGTTCCTTCTACCTTGCAGGTGAGACGAAGGCGCATCTCGCCCGACTGGAAGCGAAGCGACAGCCCGTGAACTAGAACGGACGAACGGGGCGCCGAGGCTGTAGACTCCACCCCGACCCTTTCTTGGACAGCCTCGCCATGTCGAGTTCCACGCCATCGGAACAGCAGGATCAACCGAAAGCCGCCTCGGCGTCGAAGGCTCCGTTTCGCTATGGAGCAACGCTCGCGGAATCGATCGAACTGCGTTGGCAGGAGTGGTGGCGTGAACAGGATGTCTTCCGTACTCCGAATCCGGGGGACGAGGACTTCGATGAAGACAAGCCCCGCTACTTCTGCATGGGCATGTTTCCCTACCCCTCCGGGGCCGGCCTCCACATCGGTCACCTGACGAACTACATCCCGAACGACATCATCGCGCGCTACTACAGGATGAAGGGCCGCAACGTCCTCCACCCGATGGGATGGGACGCCTTCGGTCTTCCCGCGGAACAATATGCGATCCAGACCGGTGTCCACCCGGAGGAAACGACCCGGAAGGCGATCGACACCTTCAGGAAGCAGCTCCAGCGATTCGGCCTTTCCTGCGACTGGTCGAGGGAATTCGCAACGATCGATCCCGACTACTACAGGTGGACCCAGTGGATCTGGCTCCAGGCATACCGGTCCTGGTACGACCACGCGGAGGATCGGGCGAGGCCTGTCCAGGAACTCGTGGAGCTTCTTGAACGCGGCGACTACTCGGTGAACGCCGATCTGGAAATCATCGAAGCCCCCGCCGGCGACGGATTGAACTCATGGAACGATCTCGATCATGACCAGCAGCGGACGGCCATCGAGCACCGCCGACTGGCCTACCTCTCGGAACAGACCGTGAACTGGTGTCCGAAACTGGGCACGGTCCTGGCAAACGAGGAAGTCATCGACGGCCGGAGTGAACGAGGCGGGCATCCGGTCCACAGGCGACCATTGCGCCAGTGGATGTACAGGATCACGTCCTACGCCGATCGCCTGCTGAAGGATCTGGACCTCCTCGACTGGCCCGAGTCGACGAAACGACAGCAGGCGGAATGGATCGGACGCAGCGAGGGCGCCGAGATCCATTTCAGGCTCGAGGATCCCTTCGATGAATCACTGGCCGTGTACACGACACGCCCCGACACGATTTTCGGTGCCACCTTCATGGTCATCGCCCCGGAGCATCCCCTCGTGGATCAACTGGTCGCTTCGCCCCCCGAAGGAATCGACATCGAGGGTATCCAGGCCTACGTGACCGCGTCCAAGGATCGCTCGGATCTCGATCGCCGTTCCGATTCCGGAACGAAGACCGGTGTCTTCACGGGCGTCCATGTCCTGCATCCGCTTACCGGCCGGAAACTCCAGGTGTGGATCTCGGACTACGTGCTCATGGAATACGGACATGGCGCGATCATGTCGGTTCCAGGACACGATGAACGTGACCACGCCTTCGCCCTGCAATTCGATCTGCCCATCGTCGAAGTGGTGCGACCCATGGCCGGATCCGATGCCGAGTGTCATGCAGGCGACGGCATCAACATCAACTCCGCCTGTGAACTCCTGGAACTTGACGGACTGCATACGGCGGAAGCCAAGGCCCGTGTCATCGCCTGGCTCGAAGAACACGGAGTCGGACGGGGCAAGGTCAACTTCAAGCTGCGGGACTGGCTCTTTTCGAGGCAGCGTTACTGGGGAGAACCATTCCCCGTGGTCTTCGATCAACAGGGGCATCACTATGGAATCGGGAACGAGTCGCTCCCCGTCGAACTGCCTCCCCTGGCGGATTACGAGCCGGTCGAGTCGAATGAACCGAGCCCGCTTCTTTCCAAGGCCGTCGACTGGGTTGAAACGACCGCCGGCGATGCGGGCGTCGCCCCGAATGAACTCGACCCCGACGCACCGGTCCGACGCGAAGTCAACACGATGCCCGGATGGGCCGGTTCCTGCTGGTACTACCTCCGCTACTGCGATCCACGAAACGAGGAGCGGTTCGTTTCGGCCCAAGCCGAGTCGTACTGGCTCGGCCCCCGGGAAGACGGCCCCGGCGGAGTCGACCTCTACATCGGTGGCGCGGAGCATGCCGTCCTTCACCTTCTGTATTCCAGGTTCTGGCACAAGCTCATGTTCGACCTGGGACTCGTCACGTCAGCCGAACCGTTCTCGAAACTGTTCCACCAGGGCATCCTGACTTCCTTCGCCTACCAGCGACCCGATACGACACTCGTCCCCGTCGACGAGGTCGAGGAGGTCGGTGAAGATCAGTGGGTCGAGTCGGCCACCGGCACACCTGTGCAGCGCGTGACGGCCAAGATGAGCAAGTCCCTCAAGAACGTCGTGAATCCGGATGACGTCGTCGCGGAATACGGAGCCGACACCTGTCGACTCTACGAGATGTACCTCGGGCCACTCGAGGCGAGCAAGCCCTGGAACCCCCGTGACATCATCGGCGTCCATCGTTTTCTCCAGCGGACATGGCGGCTCGCGGTCGACGAGGACACCGGGTCCCTGCAACTTGCGGATGAGATGGATGAAACCGTCGAGCAGGCGCTGCACAGGACGATTCTGAAGGTCGGTGAGGACATCGAGCGCCTGGCGTTCAACACCGCCATCGCCTCGCTGATCGAATTCACGAATACCGCGACGAGCCACGGCGGACTCACCCGTGAGCAGCTTGATCGGCTCGCGAGGATCCTGTCTCCATTCGCCCCGCACATCGCTGAGGAACTCTGGCACAGGCTTGGGAATGAAACGACGGTCGGCCACGCTCCATGGCCGAACCACGATGCCGACCTGATCCGCGATGAGTTGATCGAGATGCCCGTGCAGATCAAGGGGCGTATTCGCAGCAAGGTGATGGTTTCCGCCGATGCGGACGAGGAAACCCTCCGGGAGGCCGCTCTCGCGGACGAACGCATCTCCGAACTGCTGGGCGATTCCGAGATCCGCAAGGTCATCGTCGTCCCGGGCAGGATCATCAACATCATTCCCGG
Source organism: Phycisphaerae bacterium (assembly GCA_002722935.1). Lineage (GTDB taxonomy): Bacteria > Planctomycetota > Phycisphaerae > Phycisphaerales > SM1A02 > SP202. The sequence continues at coordinate 9,539 of PBMX01000017.1, forward strand.
TTGAATACATGAGCAGCTCCCCCGACAACACGAAGAACTCGTCGCCCTGGAGACTCGATGCTCCCCCCGCAACACTCCTGCTGGTTCCCCTCAAGGGTGACGGCCCCCCTGACATACAGGAGATTCTGCAGGGGCTGGCTGACTACACGGGCCAGGACCTGGATGTTCGCAGCGGTGAACCGCCTGAACCGGACATGGCCTGGTTCTGCGGCTGCACCATCGAAGGGCTCGAAAGTCCGTTGACCGTCTGGTGTGAACCTGCGGGTGAACTGGCCCAGCATGTCGAGCAGGTCGCCGGGCCCGGACATGACTGGCTTGTCGCACTGCAGGCGCAACTCTCCGGCCAGGATCCACTCACGTGCTACATCAACCTCGTACGCCTTGCTTCATCCTGCATGGGGTCGAGTCCAGCGATGCTCGATCCCGGCAGCGGGCATTGGCTCGAGCGGACCTGGATCGATGACGTATTCATGGGAGATGAACTGGAGCCTCCGGAGGATGTTCTCTGGAGGATCGACGTCGTTGAATCGGAAACCGCTCCGGAGGCTGGACGATGGATCAGGACGATCGGTCTTCTTCGATGCGGTCGAGCGGAACTTGAATGCATGGGCGTCCCCGCCGAACGAACCGCCGAGGCTGTTGAACTCATCGGAAACCTGGCGGCGATGTCGCTCGAACTCGATCTTCCCGAGGCAGGCGACCCGATCGAAATCGGGCCCGGCATGCAGGTCTGCCTCCAGCCGGTCCAGGACCTGGCCGGAACACTTCCTGATGAAGTTCCAGGTTCCATGGCGAGTCGACACACCGGCGACGAGCAGGAGGAGATTTCCGCCGTCATGCTGGATTTCAGCGGGCATGAACAGGCGCATCCCGCGGCGGTCCTCGAGGCTCTCTCGACTGGAGACCTGGCCATGTTCCGCACGCTGCGCAGAACCCGACAGGACACACTTCGCGCACAGGCGAGTTGGGACGACCTGCTGAAGGCCTGTCGGCGCCTGCTTGAAGGGGGCGTCGAACACAGCTGTCTCGTCCAGGTACCGTTTGAACAGGTCGATTCCGATGAAGAACTCAGGGAACATCTCTGGATGAGGATCGTGTCGATCGACGACAAGGGTGTCGAGGCCGAACTGGTCCACGAACCCCGTCTCGTGCAGGGAATCGAACCTGGATGGCGAACCATGGTGACGCTCGAGGAAGTCTCGGGCTGGATCCTGGACGGACCGCACGGCACGGCCGATCCGGGTGATCCAGGATCGCTTGATCCGTATCTGGAAGAGGATTGAAGGGCCGAGCATGCTTGAGCACCAGGATGACCCACAACACCTTGAAACGCTCCTCGTCGCGACGAGCGAGTTCGCAGCGAACGCCATCGTCGTGGTACTCGCGGACGCCGGGATCGAAGCGCGTGCCTTCGGAACGATCCAGGGTGGCCTCGGATTCGCACTGGGACATCACCAGGCGGGCTGGGGAACCCCCGTCCAGGTCCGCGCATCCGATCTTCAGAAGGCACGCCAGGTTCTCGACCAGGCACGACGCGACTCCGTCGACATCAACTGGGATGAAGTCGAACTCGGTGAACTCGAAACGGGTCCGACACATGTTGCCGACGGAATGTCGTTCCCCGCGAAACTGGCATTCCTCGTCACGGCCTTCATGATCGTGCTGCTGCTGATCATCGCGGTCCTGATGATGTTCAATTGAGATTTCAGGGAGTGTTCTGCTCGAGCAGCATCTGGAGCTTGCGCAAGCGGAGCTCCAACTCGTCTCGATGAGCCGGGAGCAGGCCGGGATCATCGAGCTGAGTGATGGTTCGCTCGATCACCATCACGCAGGCGCGGCGAATCTGGGGAAGTGAGTTGGGATACTTGCCCGAGGCGTAGTCCGCAAACTGGTTGATGAACCCCTCGACGATCGGATCCGTCGTCTCTCCCTGCTCGGACCCGGGAACGGGACTGGCTCGGGGTGGCATGATCGTCGTCGGAACCACTCCGTAACGCTGGGTCAGCAGGTCGAATCGATCCTTCCGCTGCGGGTAATCGGGATCGCGGACGCTCAACCCGGAATTCGATGCTCGCAGAACCTTCGTGGAGCCGAGGGTGATCTCGAACTCGAGGAGGAGCGGCTCATCGGGCTCATCCCCGTCCTGAACAGATTCACGCATCACGCGAAACCTGATCGTGTCTCCGGGCCAATGCCGTTGAACGATTGTGGCGAGATCCTCCTGGGTCCTGATCGCCTCGTCCTCGATGTGGGTGATGAGATCACCCGCCTTGAGGATTCCCTCCGCCGGCATGTCACGAATGACCGCTCGGATCCGGACTCCTTCCGGCCCTTCCTGGGCTGGAGGAAGAGGATCCGGTGCCATCTGAATGCCGATGGCCCCGCGTGGAGCATGGAGAAGACGTATCTCGGCGATGCGGAGCAGGCGAACGACCTGCTCCAGGCTCAATCCACCCCTGGCGAGTCTCGCCTCCACCCATTCCAGCGGGACCCCCGACGTGTCACGCGCAAGCCTGTTGACGGCATCCTCGCGGGCCTTCCAGCGGGGAGCATCGAGTTGATCGACGAGCAGTTCGAACTCGGATGACGACACCTGCTGAACCTGTGGAGGTTCCGAAGCGACGATGTCGGTCACTGGAACCGGGGCCAGCAGGCAGAGACAGGCAACCAGCATCATGGGATGTCTCCCCCGGCTGACAACACCTTGACGATGTCGGCTTTCCTGGATGCGATCCACTCCGCCCTGTCGCCTACGCGCGAAAGAAAGCTCTCCCCCGGGACGTCCCCGAACGTTCCGTGCATCGCGACCGGAACGATCGCCTCGACGATCATCGCTTCGATCATCAATGAAGGCACCATGGCCCGCTCCTCTTCTTCGAGGGGTTCGAACGTACCCGCATCGTACCCTCGCCTGATCGCACCAAGGGCATCGAGGCTCGGTTCCCGTGAGAGTTGTTCGATGGAGCCGGTTTCATGACGCATTGCGAACTGGAGCGCACCATTGGCGAACTCCGCGATTCGCGGCTCTTCCCTGGTCGAGTCGAAATCGAGCAGTGCCGCCACTTCACTGCCTGAGAAGATCAGGTTCCCGGGGTGCCAGTCTCCATGGACGATCGTCTTCCGCATCCCGGACCAGCCGAGTCGGTCGACCTCGTTCCGGGCATCCTCGAACAGGTCCTCCAGCGGAGCCGCCGCATCGGCGAGAGCGGGGCCTCCCTTGTCGCGGATGTGAAGAATGGCGGTGGCCACGTCGCCGCTTCCATGAAACGAGACGCCACCGTGGACGGGCCCCGTCCATCCGGAGCATTCATCGTGCATCCTGGACATCGCGGTGCCCGTCGACTCCAGCTGTCCGGCCTGGGAGGTGAAGCGCGCTCCGTCGATGAAGTTGAACAACTCGTAGACCCTGCTGCCCCTGCGGACATGCGTTTCTCCAGTCCGGGTCTCGACGAGGCCGGCAACCGGACAGCCATGGGATTTGAGATGCACCTGCACATCGTGCTGGAACTTCACTCGATCGGCGTCGTCACGACCCGGAGCGCGTCGTTTCAGAAGATACGTCGAGTCGATCGCCCTGATCCAGGCCTTGGGAGACTTTCGGGATCCTCGTTCAAAGGCCCTGATGTCGGTAACCATCCCGAGGTCATAGCAATCGAGAACCTCGGTCAACTCCTGGGGACCAAGTTTCCTTCGTGCCGTCTCCCTGGTCATCATGCTCCTCGCAGGCCTCGGTGCAGGTCACTCGACGTTCTGGACCTGCTCCTTGATGCGGTCCACGGCGCCCTTGATCGAAACGACATGCTTGCTGACAACGGGGTCGAGGCACTTGCTCGCCATCGTGTTCGCTTCCCGCAGCATTTCCTGGGTAATGAAGTCAAGCGTCCGTCCAACCGGGGAGGAGGCTTCCTGCGACACCAGTTCCCTGAACTGGTCGAGGTGCCCGTGCAGGCGACTGACCTCTTCCGCGATATCGGATTTCTCGGCGAAGATCGCCACTTCCCGTATGAGATCTTCTTCCCGGACCTCTTTGCCCAACTCACCGAGCATCGAGGACATCCTGGACTTCAACCGTTCCGAGTACAGTTCGTTGACTTCGGGAACTCTCGATTCGATGTGTTCGAGATCCCCCGCGATCCGCTTCAGATGATCTCCGAGGTCCGACTCCAGGGCCTTTCCCTCCTCCACGCGCATCGTGTTCACGGCGGCGCACGCGTTGCCTGCGAGTTTCTTCAACTCGTTCAACGCCTCGGCCCTGGCGTCTTCGCCGGTACCGTGCACGAGCACTCCCGGAAGGTGGAGAAGTGATCCAGCGTCCATGTTGACGCCCTCGATCTCGGACACCTGCTTCATGTAGCGATCAAGCGCTTCATGGTTGATCTCGGCGGCCGCATTGCTGGAACGATCCTGGAAACGAACGGTCATGGTGATCGTTCCCCTCCTGATCGCTCCTGCAACAATGGCTTCGAGTTCCGGCTCGAGGCCGAGCAGGTCCTCGGGCAGGCGAACATGACATTTCAGATGCTTGCCGTTGAGTGATCGGATTTCGACCGAGAAATGCCTGCCGTCGACGATGCTTGTGGCACTTCCGAATCCGGTCATCGACCTGATCATGGCGCGGTGCTCTCACCGGCGGGTTCGCTCGGCTCGACGGGCGTATCCGGAGTTGCGACCGGCTCTTCCTCGATCGGAGCCGGGATGGTGGTGACATCATCCGCGGTCACACCAGGTTCCACGACCGCCTCCTCGGTGGTCAGGACCGTTGCCGTGGCGGCATCATCGCTGCTGAGCAGGTTCAAACTGATCGCCAGCAGAAGGTAGATGCCGAAGGCGCCGATGGTCATGTACGTCAGGGCATCACCCACGCGTCCACCGAAGACACTCTCGTTGCCGCCACCGCCGGCGCCACCGAATGCTCCGGCAAGACCGCCACCCGCCGGCCGCTGGACCAGGATGATGAGGATCAACGCGACGGAGATCACGATGAACAGACTCGTCAGGATCAAGAACAGGCTTGACATTGTTTTCCCTTGTCTGTGTTCCGCTTCAGTCGGCGGAACCTTGCGTCATTGTGGCATTGATGATTGAAAGAAACTCGTCCGAATCCAGTGAGGCCCCACCTATCAAGCCACCATCGATATCCGCCTGCTCAAGCAGTTCTCCTGCATTGCCCGGCTTCATGGACCCACCGTAGAGAATCCGCATCCCTGCGGCAATTGGAGCATCATACAGGTCTGCCAGTTGAGTACGAATACCGGCGTGGACCTCCTGGGCATCTCCCGGCTCGGCCGTCCGACCTGTCCCGATCGCCCAGACTGGCTCGTAGGCGATCGTCATCCGGGCCATGGAACCCGCTTCAACCCCGCTGAGGCATTCGGCAACCTGGGTTGCAACGACCTCGTTGGTCCGGCCAGAATCGCGTTCTTCGAGGGTCTCGCCGATGCAGAGCATGACCTCGAGACCCGACTCGAGTGCCGCCAGGGCCTTCTCGTTCAGGAGCGAGTTGGACTCCCCCAGCCCGTGCCTTCGCTCGGAATGCCCTACGAGCACCTTCGTGCAACCCGAGTCGAGCAGCATTCCCGCCGAAATCTGCCCGGTGTAGGCACCATCACCGTGGGAACTGACATCCTGGGCGCCCAGGGCAACCCGACTGCCGGACAGGACATCGGCCACGTGGGTGATCCATGGAAATGGCGGATACACCACCACGTCGACGCAGTCATCGATGGTATCGACGCCTTCAGCGACAGACCGGGCGAGTAACAGGGCGTCCTCAAGCCTGGTATTCATCTTCCAATTGCCGCCGATGCACGGCCTGCGGGAGTTCATGTGTCCTTCCCTTCGGAGAAACGAGCCGCACAGGATACCCCAAGCCGTCGCCACCCGCCCGCGATACACTGGGACACCCGGCAGGGGCCCCAGGCCCCTGCCACAGCATGCAAGAGCCCCAGAACAAGGGTCACGAGACGTGTCAGCCCCAATGACAGCCGCAGAAGTGCGGGAGGGATTCATCGAGTTCTTCAAGGAGCGAGCAGGCCATGCCTACCTCGCTTCCTCCGCGGTGATTCCCCATGATGACCCGACCCTGCTGTTCACGAATGCCGGCATGAACCAGTTCAAGGACGTGTTCCTCGGCCTCGGCAGCAGGGAGACGACCAGGGCCGTCAACTCCCAGAAATGCATCCGCGCCGGTGGGAAGCACAACGACCTGGAGGATGTCGGGACCGATACGTACCACCACACCTTCTTCGAGATGCTCGGGAACTGGTCGTTCGGCGACTACTTCAAGGCCGAGGCGATCAAGTGGGCGTGGGAATTGCTCACCGACACATGGGGCCTGGACAAGGACCGGCTCTATGTGACCGTCTTCGAAGGAGACCCCGACGATGGCACCGGGGCCGACGAGGAGTCGGAGCGCTTGTGGCGGGAACTGACCGACATCGATCCCTCCCACATCAGTCGATGGGGTCGGAAGGACAACTTCTGGGAAATGGGAGCCGCGGGACCCTGCGGCCCCTGCACCGAGATCCACTACGACAGCACGCCGGATGCATCCGGTGGAGATCTCGTGAACAAGGATCACCCGGATGTCATCGAGATCTGGAATCTCGTCTTCATCGAGTTCAATCGACAGGACGACGGATCCCTGGTGCCGCTTCCTGCCAGGCACGTCGACACCGGAATGGGATTCGAACGAATCGTCCGTGTCCTGCAGGGAAAGCGAAGCAACTACGACACCGATCTCTGGACTCCCCTGTTCAAGGCGATAGAGAGCAGGACCGGAAGCCGTCCCTATGGGGGCGGCACTGACGATCCCGTCGACATCGCGTACAGGGTGCTTGCGGATCATGCGCGCTGTCTCGTCGTTGCCCTCTCAGATGGCGGACGGCCCGGCAACGAAGGTCGAAGTTACGTGCTCAGGCGCATTCTTCGTCGAGGTGTTCGACTTGCTCGCCAGGTCTTCGAAGTCGAAGGGCCCGTGATCTGCGACCTGGTCCCGGCCGTGGTCGAATCGCTCGGTGAAACATACCCCGAGATCGCGCGTGACCCGGATGCGGTCGCCGACATCATCCGCGGCGAGGAAGAGGCATTTCTCCGGACACTTGATCGTGGGCTTGAACGCTTCGCTGCAGCCGAGGAAGCTGTTCGCGCCTCCGGCGGAAACGTCATCGACGGCGAGACGGCCTTCCAGCTCCATGACACCTTCGGGTTCCCCATCGACCTCACCGAGGTGATGGCCATTGAACGCGGGCTGGTGGTCGATCGAGAGGCGTATGAAGAACGGATGGAAGAAGCGAGAACCCGTTCAAGGGGGACCGGGGAAGCCGAATCTGGACTGGGCCTTCCCCCCGATGCTCTTGCATCCCTCGAGGATCGGGTTCCTCCAACGAGTGATGACGGCAAGTTCGACATGGCCAACACGACCGGACGGATCAAGGCGGCCTGGAACGGAAGCGAGTTCATCGATGCGATCCCGACATCCACGACCATCGGTCTCGTGCTCGACGAGACGAACTTCTATGCCGAGCAGGGTGGACAGGTCGCGGACACCGGTCGAGCCGGGGGATTCGAAGTCCATGACGTCCTGCGGTTCGGCGACTGGGTTCTTCATGTCGGAAGCGCCGTCGGGGAAGAACTCAACGTGGGCGACTCCCTGGATCTCCACGTGGATGCACCACGACGATTGCGCATCGAAGCGAACCATACCTCCACCCACCTTCTCAACCACGCCCTGCGCGAAGTCCTCGGTGATGACGTCGAACAGCGTGGATCGCTGGTGGCGGACGATCGACTTCGCTTCGACTACGCGCAGGGTTCCGCCCCTGCACCGTCCGATCTCGCCTCCATCGAGCAGCGAGTCGTCGAAGCCATCAAGGAGGACCTTGCGGTCCATGCCGCCGAGGTTCCTCTCGAATCGGCCAGGGCCATCACTGGCGTGAGAGCCGTGTTCGGCGAGCAATACCCCGACCCCGTCCGCGTGGTGAGCATCGGGGCAACCGTCGAGGATCTCGTTGCGTCACCATCCGACCCTGCATGGCGAAATCATTCGATCGAGTTCTGTGGTGGCACCCATCTTGATTCAACGGCATCGGCAGGCGGGTTCGTGCTGCTTTCGGACCAGGCTCTTGCCGCGGGCATACGAAGAATCGTGGCCCTCTCCGGCGATCGAGCCGTGGAGACCCTTGAAGCCGGCCGTACCCTGCTTGAGCAGGCGAAATCTCTTGCATCCCTTGATGGTGATGAACTGGCCGACTCCCATGCGAGACTGGCATCGGCCGTGGAATCCGGTTCGATCGGTGTCGTACACAAGCACGAGATCCTGGAACTTCTAGAAGCGGAGCGCAAGCGGGTCCGTGATGCGAGGAAACAGGCCGCCAATCAGGGAATCGACGCCGTGCTCGAACAGGCACGCGCGATCTCGAGCGAAGCATCCGGCGACTTCATCGTCGGCACGCTCTCGGGCGCGTCACGGGACGGACTGATGGCGGCGCTGGATCACATCCGGGGCTCGCATGAGCAGGCGGGCTGCCTGCTCCTGGCAGAACTCGCCGAAAGCGGAAAGGTGGCCATCGTCGCCAGGGTCCCCGAATCACTCAATGATCGCGGGCTGAAGGCGGGCGACTGGGTTCGGGAAACCGCCAAGGCGTGTGGAGGAAGCGGCGGAGGCAGGGCCGACATGGCCCAGGCCGGTGGGAAGGATCCCGGCCGTATCCCGGAAGCGGCGGAACGTGCAACCAACTATGCAAGCGAGGTTCTGGCATGACCAAAGAACAACCCGAGAAGAAGCAGCAGGGAGACGAACAGGAAACACCCGTTTCACGGTTCGTCACGAAGCTCCTGACGATCGAGCGACAGGTCGGTGAACATGTGCTTGCCGCACTGGAACAGCCGGAAACCGTCGCCGTACTGACGACTGTTGCATCAGGCATACGGCATGATCGAGTCGTCTCGGTGCCCCTCTCCCGCGAACAGGTCGAGGACATCACCTCGATCCTCGCGAGGGCCCAGCAGGAACCAGAGGAAGAGGACGATTCGCCGACGATCGGCTTCCACGTCGTTCTTGATGCGCCGGACCCCGAGGAAGAAGAAGCGTGATATGGTCCACCGGCCATCATGAGGCGTCTCGACGTGAGTTCGTGCAGGCATCGGTCGGGCTCGTCCTCGCTGCAACGCCGACCCTCGCCGTCGCGGCACCAGCCATACCACCTGCCCTGTCGAAGGAAAAAGGCATGACGACTGAATCATGGTTCCGTATCTCACTGGCCCAATGGTCACTTCATCGGACCCTCCGAGCGGGCGACCTGCTCCCCATGGATTTCCCGGCACATACGCGATCCCGTTTCGGGATCGAAGCCGTCGAGTACGTGAGTACCTTCTACAACGACCGGAAGAAGGACCCCGCCTTCCCCGGTGAACTTCGACAGCGGGCCGAGGACGCGGGAGTCCAAAGCCTGCTGATCATGGTCGACGGCGAAGGTCCGCTCGGTGCTCGTGATGAATCGGTTCGCATGGAAGCCGTGCAGAATCATCGAGCGTGGCTCGAGATCGCCAAGGCGCTGGGATGCCATTCCATCCGCGTCAACGCCAACTCCGAGGGAACGCCCGATGAGCAACTCGCCCTGTGCGCAAAGGGCATGACCGCCCTCCTCGAACATGCCGATGCATTGGAACTGAACGTGCTCATCGAGAACCACGGCGGAAACTCGAGCAACGGTGCATGGCTGAGCAACCTCATGAAGACGGTGGACAATCCACGCTTCGGTACGCTGCCGGACTTCGGAAATTTCATCCTCGACTGGAATACCGGGGAAGAGTACGACCGGTACCGTGGAACGACCGAACTGATGCCCTGGGCGAAGGCCGTCAGTGCCAAGAGCCACGCCTTCGATGGCGAGGGGCTTGAGACAGGCACCGACTACGAAAAAATGCTCCAGATCGTCAAGGATGCCGGGTATCGCGGATGGATCGGTGTCGAATACGAGGGGCCTGATGCCGACGAGTCACGTGGTATCGAGCTGACGCGAGATCTCCTGATCAAGCTCGGCGGCACCTGCTGAAGAAACGGGACGACGACATGCGAGCAGTCACCATCACATCGAGAAACGACGAGGTGTCACCGAACATCATCGTCCAGGACGACTGGCCCACTCCCTCAGCCCGTCCCGGGGAAGTCCTCGTGCGAACCGAGGCAAGCGCCCTGAATCATCTCGATCTCTGGGTCGGGCGGGGCCTTCCCGGTGCCGACGAGTTCCCGAGAATCAGCGGCAGTGACGGGTGTGGACGCGTCGAAGCCGTCGGCGAAGGGGTCGACGAATCATGGATCGGCAGGCGAGTGCTGCTCAATGCCGCCGTCTGTCATCATTCGCCACATCTTCCGGATGTGATTCCCACGGATCCTGCACTGCACATGATCGGCGAAACGCTTCCCGGAACGCATGCCGAGTACTTCACCGCACCTGCAGCGAACGTACTGGACATCGGGGAGTCCGATCCGGTGCAGGCTGCCGCCTTCGCTCTCTCCTTCCTCACCAGTTGGCGGATGCTCATGAGCCGTGCACGGTTGAAGGCGGGCCAGCAGGTGCTCATCACGGGCATCGGCGGAGGTGTGGCACTATCGTGCCTCGCGATCTGCAGGTGGCTCGGGTGCACCACCATTGTCACCTCGCGGCACGATTGGAAACTGGAACGAGCCAGGGAACTCGGCGCGGATCACGTCGTCCTCGATTCGAACGAAGACTGGTCGAAGACGGTCCGATCGATCACTTCAAAGCGTGGGGTGGACGTGTGCGCGGATTCGATCGGCAGTGCGGTTCACCAGGCGTGCCTTTCCTCGCTTGCCAGAGGCGGCACGCTGGTGACATGCGGAGCCACGACCGGTTCGGGCCCCACCGATCTCGTGCGCATCTTCTGGAACCAGTTGTCGATCCTTGGATCCACCATGGGAGACATGGCCGAGTTCCGGGAGGTGGTCGCGCTCCACCTCTCTGGACAACTGGAACCCGTGATCGACACGGTCCACCCGGTCGACGAGGCACGCACGGCCTGGGAGCGGCTTGAATCAGGTGAACAGTTCGGCAAGATCGTTCTTCGCTGGGACTGAATGGGCAGACTCAGCTCGTCGTCGCGGACTTCCGACTGAACACATCCCTCCATTCCCTCGTGCTGAAGAGGTACAGCATGACGATCGGGTAGAGGAAGAGCAGGAGAGCGAGAGGATCGAAGTCGACCGGGTCGAGGATCTCCATCAGCAGAAGCCATGCGATGCAGACCAGAGCCCAGGCCATCGAAACCGGCCTTGCCCATCGAGCCAGTTTCAGCACCCCGATGCCCGAGAGGACAAGGGTCACACCGAGTAACAGGGATACTCCCGCGTCGGGCAGAATGAACGCCTGGACCGTTTCGAGTTCCTGCTCCGCCATGTCCGCGTGCCCGATGACCTCGTTCGTCACGAACTCCCTCGTGGAAGTTTCATCGAGATTCGACCTGATGGTATTCACGGAGTCGCTGACCCCGAGTCCCCCGAGGAAGAGAACCACCGCGAGCAGGGCCGCGATCGCACCGAGCACGATGTCCAGCACCCCGATCGCGGTCATCCATGGTGTACGTACGGAGTTCATGAATTCCCGAGCCCTTCCGACTGCAGCAGGGTCAAGAATACAGGCATTTCCACCCCCTGTTGGAGTACCCGTTTGATCGTGTACAGTGCCCGTGGGACTGACTCCAGGAGACCATGTTCACCATGCATCGGAAGTTAACGCCATCAGCCGAGCACACCATCGGCGTCGAGATCGAGCTGGGCATGATCAGTCGATCGACCCTGGAGTTGTCCAACAGCATCAACGTGATCCTGGACAACTGTCCTGAGGAGTGGAAGGATGCGATCAAGCCCGAGTTCATGCAGTCCTACTGCGAGTTCAATACCGGCGTCTGCAGAACCGTCGAGGAGGTCCGGGTCGACCTGAGCGAGAAGCTCCAATGGGGATATGAAACCGCCGCCGAACATGATCTGACCTTCCTCTGGAGTGGAACTCATCCTTCCAGCCAATGGAGAGACCAGGCGCTTTCACCGGGCGAGCGATACGACTGGTTGATGGAGACCATGCAGTACGTCGCCAGGAGGCTCGTCGTCTTCGGACTGCACGTCCACATCGGGGTCGATGGCGGAGACAAGGCGATCCAGATGTGCGATCGACTTCTTCGACACCTGCCCACCCTGATGGCACTGTCCTCCAACTCGCCTCACTGGTGTGGAGAAAACTCCGGCCTCCACTCATACCGTTCGAAGCTGATGGAGTCGCTTCCGACCGCCGGCATGCCCGAAACGCTTCGAAACTGGTCCGAGTACATCTGGTTGATCGAGCATCTGATCTCAACCGGATTCATTCACACGGCCCAGGAAATCTGGTGGGACGTCAGGCCCTGCCCCCACTTCGGAACGGTCGAGATCCGCGTCATGGATACGCCCCTTTCGATGAAGCACCTGCTTGGACTCGTTTCGATGGTCCAGTGCATCGTCGCCGGAATATCCGAGGACATCGACCGGGGAGCCTACCTGTACGACTCCCATCCGATGATCGCCAGGCAGAACAAGTGGCAGGCCGTCCGCTACGGGATGAACGCCAACTTCGTCGACTTCGACACGATGCTCGCCGTGCCCGCAAGGCAGGTCGCACGCCGCCTCATCGATCGCTGCTCCCCCTATGCCGAGCGATTGGGATGCGAGAAGGAACTTGGATACGTCGAAGACGTCATCGAGCACGGGTCAGGAGCCACCCTGCAACGCGCCGTCTACGAAAAGACCGGCGATTTCAGGGACGTGACGCAGTCGGTCGTCGATGCGACGGGCCAACCGTGGGATCCCATCACCAGCGATTGACTCAACCCGCCGGTTCGCGGGGATGTTCAACCATCCAGGCATCGAGCGCGGAAACGAGCAGCGCGAAGACTTCGTCTTCGTCACCCGAGGCATCAACGAGGATCGTCTTCTCCGGTGATGCGGCAACCTGGTCGAGGTAGCCCTGACGAACCCGCTGGTGGAACGCCTCGCCCTTTCCTTCCATGCGATCGGGCGCATCACTGCGACGTGCAGCCGCGGTCTCACCGTCGACATCGAAAATCACGACGCAATCGGGCCATCGACCTCCAAGGGCTATTTCACCGGTCGCAAGAATGTCCTCCTGGGAAACTCCACCTGCCGTACCCTGGTATGCGAGCGTCGAGGAGATGAAGCGATCCGCCAGCACGAGAGCCCCACGCTCGATCGCCGGATTGATCACATCCCGTACGAGCTGGCTGCGACTGGCCATGTAGAGAAACAACTCGCAAGGCACGGTCATCTCGACATTTCCGCAATCAAGCAGCATGGAACGAATCTGCTCGCCGATGGATGTCCCCCCGGGTTCACGGACCTGCTCGACATCGACACCTCTGGAACGACACCATTCCGCGTAGCGGTTGAACTGGGTCGTCTTGCCGGAGCCGTCGGGCCCGTCGAAGACGAGAAAGAGACCTGCGGGTGATGGAGGCTGGGCGGTCATGCTCGATGATCATCGGGAACAAGGCGGAAGTTGGCAACCCCTTCGGAACCTCCCGTACCATTGACCGCATGCGGATCCTCATCCAGCAACCGGGCAGGCGAGCGACGTCCCTGGACGTCGATCCCCAACGACGCCCCACACGGGTTCGAACGGCGGAAGATGACCGCGATGTCTACCTCGACTGGGACCAGGCGCTTGACGATGAGGGCCGCCTCAGGCACTGTCTCGTCTGCGGAAAGGGCATTTACAAGCGGAAGGCATTCCCCCAGGTGACCGGGTTCGTGGTCGTGCTCGCCTTCGCCCTCGCCCTGGTTGGCCTCCTGGGATTCGCCGACGACATCCCCCTGCTCATCGGAATGACGGTTGTCCTCCTGATCGATGTCGGCATCCTTCTCTTCGCCGGGACACACCTGGAATGCTATGGCTGCCACGCGTCGTACCGATCGATTCCGATCGCCCCATGGCATCGGCCCTGGGACAGGAACGAGGCCGCCCGTCATGCCGACGATCGAGGGGAAGCATGAGTGAGCCGGACGGCTCTGGGGCCGTCCGGCGTGATCTGAATTGTATGATCACGCCCTGATACGCACTCATGACCGTTTTTTCTTCGAATCGACCACCGGAGGTGGACATGCGATTGCCACTGCTGCCCATTCTGTTTTTCGTGCTCCTGGCAATGACCGGGCGAGCGAGTTCCGAGACCGTCGTACTGACAACGGGCGAACGACTGGATGCCGAGCGCGTGGTCGTCCAGGAAGACACCGTCGTCATCACGCACAGGATCCTGGGGACCCTGGAAGTACCCCTCGAAGACATCCGGTCGATCGATGGAAAGTCCGTGGCACCTGCGGCCGAGGAGGAATTGAGCACAGGTGGTGGAGATGCCTCCCCTCCGGTGAAGAAGAATGACGCCGGAACAGACACGAAGTCGGATGCGCAGCCCGGATCCGACACGGAATCCGAATGGAAGGGGTCCTTCACCCTCTCGGGCAGCTTCAACGAAGGCACGACGCAGAACACCAGCCTCTTCACGGAACTGACCTATGGCCGGGACAACGCCCGGGAACAGACTTCCATCTCGACCTACTACAGGTTCGCAAGTTCAAGCGGAGAGACGACCCAGAGCTGGTTCAACATCTCGGGCAACCAGTTGTGGAAGATCCCGGATTCACCCTGGGGCATCTTCGCCGACGCCGAGTTCGACTGGTCCGAGTTCAACACGTGGGAACAGCGTTTCGCCGCGCATGCAGGTGGGCAGTATCGATTCCTGAATCTCTCGAAGGCGACGAATCCGGAACTCTGGGTGAAGACGCTCACCCTCGATGGACGCCTTGGCGCAGGCCCGAGAAAGGAGTTCGCGGGCATCGAGACGGATCTCGTGGCCGAAGGTGAAATCGGCGCCATCCTGAACCTGACCTTCGCGGAGGATCAGACCATCGCGGCCAATGCAAGCTACTACCCCGTGCTGAGCACGTACGACGACTACAGGTTCGAAGCGAACCTGAACTGGAAGATGCCCCTGCACCTGAAGGGACTGAGGGGCCTGTCACTTGCGCTGGGCATCAAGTACCAGTACCAGCTTGAAGTCAGCCCGGAAGACAAGAACTACAACCTGCTGGGAACCCTCGGGGTGACCTACGACTTCTGAGCAGCGAAGTCTTCACCGCTTCCTGAAGAAGTTCTCAAGCAGGATGAGAATGGCCAGGGAGAAGGACAGGAAGAAACCGAAGCCCCCGATCCAGCGAAGAGCGTCCCCTTCCCGCCCCGCCGCCAGGACGAGCACGGCGGATGCCATGATCATGGCCGCCACCAGGAGGGAATACGAGATCTGTCGGCTCGAGTGATGCACCGTGCGGTTGAGATCCTCGATGCCCTCCACGTCCATGTGCATCGACATCTGGTTCCGACTGAAGCGATCGACGATGCGGCCGAGGTTCTTCGGCAGGTGCTCGAGAAGGTTGACCCATTCTCCGGCGTTTCGCTGCACCCTCTTCCGGATTGCCTTCATGCTGTACTGTCGCTTGATCATCGCCTCGACATGCGGTCGTGCGAATGCAAGAAGATCGAACTCGGGATCCAGTTCCTCGCCGACCCCTTCGATGGTCGTCAGGGCCTTGATCATCAGGACGATGTCGCTGGGGCACTTGATGCCATGCTTTCGAAGGCCGTCCGTGAACGCCATGAGAACGGCCGACATGTCGATCTGGCTGAAGGACACGCCGGTGTACTGGTCCAGGAAGTCCTGGAGATCACGCCGGATCTCCCTGACATTGGCCGTCGACTCGTCGACGTCTCCAAGCGAGACGAAGGCGGCGTAGACCTTCTCGATGTCGCTGGTGGCGACTCCGTGGATCAACGTCGCCAGGTCCGCCGTCGTCGCCTCGTCGACACGCCCGGCCATGCCGCAATCGATGAAGCACAGTCGACCGTCATCGAGGAGAAACAGGTTGCCTGGATGCGGATCCGCGTGAAAGAAACCGAGCTCGAGGACCTGGCGAAGCACCGTGTAGGCACCGGCACGAACAAGTTGTTCACGCTGCGACTTCGAGAGTCCGGCTTCCTGCCAATGAGCGAGATGGATTCCCTTGATTTCCTCGAGTCCCAGGACCCTTCGAGTCGTACAGTCCCAGTGAACGATGGGGAACCATGCCTGTTCGCCTTCCTCGAGATTTCGCCGGAAGATGTCCGTATTGCGACCTTCGTGCATCAGGTCGAGTTCGTTGGTTATTGAATCGGCGAACTCCTTGACGACTCCCCTGGGATCGAAGGGCAGGTCGACCTTGTGCTTGTGAATCCACTCGGCGACCTCGTGAAGAATCTCCATGTCCGCCTTGATGGTCTTCTCGATGCCGGGACGAAGAATCTTCAGGACGATGGATTGTCCATCCGTCCTCGTAGCCCGGTGGGCCTGCCCGATCGAGGCCGCTGCAAGAGGCTCCTCCTCGATCGAACTGAAGAGGGCCTCGAGATCTCCAAGCTCGGAGACGAGTTCAGCATGAATCTCCTCCCATGAGCTTGGCGGAACCTCGCTCTGGAGCTTCTGGAACTCCTCGATCCAATCCGGGGGAAGAATGTCGGGTCGGGTGCTGAGAATCTGCCCGAGCTTGATGAACGTCGGTCCGAGCTCTTCCAGCGCCTTGCGAAGTCGAGCGGCCCTGGACAATTTCCCGACGTGCTCGCCTGAATCCCCTTCCTTGAGCACCTTCTCGCCCTTGTCGCTGAGCAGGTGCATCTTCGTTTCCGTGAGAAACTCCCGGAATCCGTACTTGACGCCCACCGTCATGATCTGGCGGTACCGGTTTGCATTCTTGATGGTGGAAACGACGCTGATGACCCAACCCCTTTGTGCAAGGAGGGCCACTATAGCGGCTTGGCTCCGGGAATCTCCACCAGGCGATCCCTGGCCGATAACCGGCCGCCAAGCCGCCTTGAAGCGACTTCTTCCGGCCGAATCAACCGAGTCCCGATTTGATCAGAACCTCTTCAAGGTCCCTGCGTACATGAAGTTGCGGAATCCGTGGATTCCACGTTGACCCTGTGCAGGAACAAACGCATCATTCAGGCAGAAGCATGACGAACCGCCGATCACAATCCGTCGTCCGACCACGGGCCACTGCAAAGGCCGCTCCAAGGCGGTCAGCCGTGGGCGCATTCATCGATTCCCACCCGGTCCTGGTACACGTCATTCTCACCATGGTCAGGCTTCCATGGTCGTTCTACTGTCATTTCACGAATCGTAGGACGGGGCCGACTCGCAGAACCTGAGCCAGACGCTCACACGCGAACTCACCAACGCCCCGTCCAGCATGGATGGGGCGTTGTTCTTTCAACGGGGATCTTCCCCACGACATGGAGCAACGACATGCATTTCACGAACATGACTTTCAACGGTTACGACTTGATCAACGAGCCTGCTCGATGGTGGACCCTCGTCCAGCAGGTTCTTTCACGCCGTAAACCCGGAGGTGAATCGACATGACCAGCCACGAAGAACATCAACGCTCATTCTGGCAACCGGCACTGGGACCGCGTACCAGGAGCCTTGCGGGGCTCCTGTCGCCGGTCCGTTGCTCCCTGCGACATCTCCAGGACGGATGGGAACTGCGAACAAGCGGCATGACGATCGATCGTCTTCTGCTCGTACTTTCAAGCCTGTCCGAAGAGACACGCACGCTCGTCGGTTTCAGCACCGAAGAAGCCGGGTCTCCGCATGATCAACCGCGTATCCAGGACCCCGGACCCGAGGCGGCCAGGTCGACCTACGGACGAATTGCGTGGGCCGTGCAGATCGACGGTCCCGTCGAAGTCGAGGATGCCGAGGCGATCCAGGGTGCCTGGGAGCGAGGTGAATCGATGCTTGATGCCGAGATCAGGGCGAATGCCTCGCTGGAGGTCGACGCACATGGAACTCTCGTTCTCCGAGCGAGGAAGCAGGAAGTCGTGCTGCACGCCGTCGGTGAAGTACTGCGGGCACATGTCGCTCGACAGCGAGGGCTCGATTCGGGTGATATCACTCTGCCCGAACCCGGTCTCGTCCATGCCCTCCTCGG
Source organism: Phycisphaerae bacterium (assembly GCA_002722935.1). Lineage (GTDB taxonomy): Bacteria > Planctomycetota > Phycisphaerae > Phycisphaerales > SM1A02 > SP202. Next base: position 27,624 of record PBMX01000017.1, read on the forward strand.
TATCTCCGGCTCGATCGGCCTGCGGCCCATCGAGACCGAGACCTATCCGACGTGGGTTGACGTTGGCATCAGCACCTGCCCTGAGGGATCTCTCAAGTCGGCGAATACGTCGGTCATCTACGACGCTGTCGGAAACTCATGGCATGGAGATTTCTGATGCAAATACCCCCTCCCTGGAGAACCTCGAGACGTCCTGTTCGTAGCAGGACGGATCCCTGGCGGGCGCTTCGGCCCCCGCCACGAGAGATCCCCAGGTGTGGTGCGTACCGGTGACCTGAAGGTCACGAAGCGGTGCGCCTGTTGCCGGTCGCTGAGGGGTTGACTGGCAACACGGTCACAGGGCGGCTTCCGGGCCGCCCTGTGTACTTTTCGGCGGTATCCTGCGGACCATGATCAGTCGACTTGGGCTCAGCATCAGCCACGTGTTCCGGAAGCTCATCCCGGATCCACTGGTCATCGCGATCCTGCTCACGCTGGTCACGATCCTGGTGGCACTCGCTTGGGGTCGTTTCGAACCCGGCTCCGACCGCTGGCTCACCATCCTGGACTCCTGGCAGGACAGCAAGACGGGCATCTGGAAACTGCTGGCATTCGCCATGCAGATGAGCATGATCCTCCTGACGGGCCATGTCCTGGCCTCGACCAGACCGGTCAGAGCATGCATCGGACTCGTAGCCGACCTCCCACGTGGTACCGGGTCGGCTGCGGCCATGGTCGGTTTCATCGCGGCGGCAACCGGACTGGTCAACTGGGGATTCGGCCTCATCGTCGGGGCACTGCTCGCCCGCGAAGTCGGACGACGACTCTCTGAACGCAACATCAAGGCGCACTATCCACTCATCGCCGCCGCCGGGTACATGGGGCTGCTCACCTGGCACGGGGGCTTGTCCGGCTCCGCCCCGTTGTCGATGACGACGACCACCGGGGCCGAGAAGGTGCTGCCGACCGCCTACGTCTCCGAGGGCGGGGCGATCAAGGTCTTGGACTTCGGGATCGCCAAGGATCTGAGCCAGGGCAAGACCAAGACCGGCGCCGGCATGGGCACCGTCGATTACATGGCGCCCGAGCAGTACACCGACGCCAAGCGGGTCGATCAGCGCGCCGACGTCTACGCCCTGGGGATGAC
>PBMX01000018.1 GCA_002722935.1 Phycisphaerae bacterium
CTGACATGGATATCCCTGGCCCGGGCGTCTAGCTGTTCTCGCCAGCGTTCCGGAGTGCATGCGCCATGACATCAACCCCTACCGGCGGTACACATTCCGACGGCAGGCGTCGTGTCGTCATCACCGGACTCGGGGCCGTCACGAACGTCGGAACTGATGTCGACTCGTTCTGGAACAGCATGCTCCAGGGCCGATCGGGCGTACGTCCCATCACGGCGTTCGAGCAGAACGAGCAGTGGCTCACGACGATCGCCGGAGAGATCCAGGACTTCGATGCCACCGATCTCGTTCCCAAATCTGAGCACAAGAAGATGGACCGATGCACCATCCTGGGAATGCATTCCGCAATGCAGGCCGCGGCGGACTGCGGGTTCGATTTCAGTGCGGGTGATCCCTACCGCCAGGGAGTCGTCTACGGATCCGGCATCGGCGGCATCATCACCATCGAGATGGGGCACCTGAAACTGCTCGACAAGGGGCCGCAGCGGCTGAGCCCGTTCACGGTTCCGAAGCTGATGGCCAACGCCAGTGCGGGTCACATCTCCATCGCCTTGAATCTCAAGGGGTTCAACTCGTCCGTCACCACGGCCTGTGCAAGTGGTGGACACTCGATCGCCGAGGCCTTTCTGACGATCCAGCGTGGAGCGGCTGACGTGATGTTGACTGGAGGAACTGAGGCTGCAGTTTCCTCGCTCTGCATTGGTTCCTTTTCGGCGATGAAGGCCCTGTCTACGAGAAACGGAGATCCCGAGGCGGCTTCAAGGCCCTTCGACCGTGACAGGGATGGATTCGTTCTCACGGAGGGGGCAGCTGCACTGGTACTCGAGGACCTGGACCATGCCGTGTCCCGCGGGGCCAGGATCTACGGCGAGATCCTCGGTTTTGGAATCACGGGTGATGCACATCACATCGCGGCACCTGATCCAAATGGACAGGGGGCACGGGTTGCCATGGAGTTCGCGCTGGAGAACGCCGGCCTGAACCCGGAGCAGATCGACTACATCAATGCCCACGGAACATCGACTCCCCTCGGGGACGCGGCGGAAGTCCAGGCGGTCAAGGAGTACTTCGGGGCCCATGCCTACGAACTGGCCATGTCATCGACGAAGTCGATGACCGGGCATGCTCTTGGAGCCGCCGGTGGAATCGAGTCGATCGCCGTCATCAAGGCCATCCAGGACGGTGTCATGCCGCCGACCATCAACCTCGACAATCCGGACGATGGATTCGACCTGAACTTCGTTGCAAACGAGCCCCAGGAGCGACCCATCAAGATCGCCCTCAACAACTCATTCGGTTTCGGTGGGCACAACGTCTCCCTGGCATTCGGTGCATTCGAGGGCTGATCCTGCATTTCGCGTGTTCATGAAAACAGGCGGTCGTATGCACGACCGCCTGCTGTTCATTTGATTGTCCGGGAGCACCCGCTAGAAAGGCATGTTCAGTCCCGTGTAGACGTAGATGCTGTCTCGCCCCGGGTTGTCGCTGTAGAGGCCGGCATTTGAAATGTGGTGCCAGCGGACGCCGACGAACCAGCGGTTGTTGTTTCCAACGTCCCAGGTGACGCCCAGTCCTGCCTGTGGCGTGAAGTTGAACTCCGAGCCGCCGGGCGGAACTTCATCGGTCGTCCCCAGCAGCCCGACACCGGCATCGGCGTAGATCGACCAGGTGTCGTGGCGGACGAAGTGCCAGGCGAAGAGCAGGTCGAGTCCGCCGCCGAAGGCATCGCCGCCGTCATCCTGGAAGAAGCCGAACAACTTCAGCTCAGGGGCGAAGGCGAAGGTGTCGACGATGAAGTACTCCCACTTCAGGCCGAAGGCGATTTCCTGATCATGATCATGCTTGATGTCGACCCCCCAGCCGCCGAGCAGGGACCATCGCTGGGAGCCTTCGGAGGCGAAGGTCGGAACCGGTTCAGCGCTTCCTGTTCGGGTGTCATCCTGGAATGCCGCGGGCGAGATGTGCAGCTCGGAGTTGAGCTGGGCATGGAGCGAGGCAAGCAGTGCATCTTCCTCGGCGAGGAACTGGTCAGTCGCGGATGGAACGCTGCTCGTGGGAGCGAGACTGAAGTCGGGTGCGGAAATGATTGAACAACTGCAGAGGACGACTGACTCGAGGATCATGATGGTTCTCCAGGGGGTGTGCTGATGTCAACAGGCTACGTGGTGGCCACGTCACTGGCAAGGAGTCCGATGAGGCGTGTTCCCACGGAGTCCATGGCCCGTCCAGCACATCGTTTCAGGCCCGGCAACTGCATCGCGATGCCCGGGCTGGAGAGGATGCTGCGAGCGATACTCCATGGGCGTGTTCTCCCGCCGTCATCGGTCCAGGCGTCACAGCCTCGTGGCAGCGGAGTGGCGTGGTCGTCACTGATGCCCCGGATGACACCCCATGTCCAACCACGTTCCTCGGCGAGGTTCGCGAAGTGGATGGATTCCATGTCAACGACATCTCCACCCGTCATCTCCCTGAGCCGTGCCTTCGATTCGGGGGTGTCGCAGAGTTCATCATGGGTGCAGATGATCCCGCCCCCGTTCTCGCTTCGAAGCGGGGGGATTCGTTCTCGCCCGTGCACATCAACGACGGCATCGGCAAGGAGTGCATGCCCGGCCGGCAGGTCCGGGTTCAGCCCGCCTGCAAGCCCGGCGAGAATGACGACGTGTCCAGCCGGAATGTCGCAACGGTCCTCCAGGCGTCCGATACCTCGACGTCCCGGTCCACAGACCAGCAGGGGCCACTGGTGCGGCCTGGTGTTCATCCTGATCCGACCGGCTTCGAATGCCAGGGGAGTGATGATGGTCGTGGTGGTTGATGCAACATCCTGCATGGGCAGCAAGCCTACCACGCCACCTGGAAGATGATCGCATTGCATGCCGCCATCGAATATGATGTACGTACCCAAGACCCCATCGTCTAGTCAGGTCTAGGACACCTGGTTTTCATCCAGGCAACAGGGGTTCGAATCCCCTTGGGGTCGCTTGGACAGGGCCCGCGGCACAACGCCGCGGGCCCTTGATCCATCAACGCCTGGTACAGGGGTTGCAGCCGTGGCCTGGGTCCCTCTTGTCTTCCTTCTCCTGTTCGCACCTCCGTGGCCGGGTCCACCGCCATCGATGGATGCGTCGGTGTTGGTGGGAGCGGAAGACGATGGCGACATCCCCGACGAGGCCTTCTTCGCACTGGTGGATCATGTCCGCTCCTGGCCGGAGGGGGCCAAGACACCCGGGGTTCGCCTGGAAGTCGCTCGTGATGACCTGCTGAGGGATCCCTCGTCCTACCGTGGTCTTCTTCTGGTCATCAAGGGCCGGGTCGAGCAGCACCGTGACCTGGGGGCTCCATTCGAGGATGTGCAGGAGTGGTTCATTCGGGACGGAGGAGGAGATCCATGCATCGTCTACGTCGTTGGTGATACGGCGATCTCAGCCGTGGATGGGACAGAGGTCATCATGGAAGCCCACTTCTACAAGCGGATGCTCCTGGAGGACCGCTCCGGGGTGCAGCGTGCATACCCGGCCCTGGCAGGCGCCTTTCCGATTGTCCTGCAACCAGCCGATGACGCGCCGATCGTCGGCGTGGCATCGCTCTGGGCGCTTCTTGCGATTCTCTCCGGTGGCCTGCTCCTGGTGATCCTCCTGGCACGGAAGGTTTCAGGACGGCAGGCAAGTCGACGTGCTATCGTTCTCACGGAGGATTCGCTGCCGCCGGATCCTCCGCTGCCGGAGGAGGCCGACGAGGCCCTGCGAGAGTTGAAGCGGCGTGGACACGATGATCCCGCATGAGCAGTCTCCACGTGACCTGTCCCGGTGGTTCCTACGAGGTCGTCATCGAGTCCGGCGGCCTGCAGTCGCTCGGCAGCAGGATCCAATCCCTGCTCAAGCCCGCCCGGTGCCTCCTTGTCGCAGACTCGAGCATCGTGGATGACCATCTGCCCGTGGCGGTGGAGTCGATCGAGTCGGCGGGCATGGAACTGGCACGATGCACCGTTGAAGCAGATGAATCCCGGAAGCGCATCTCGACGGTCGAAGCGGTGTTCGACGAAGCGTTGAAGGCAGGCCTCGATCGTCACGACTGCATCGTGTCGATTGGCGGGGGCCTGGTCGGTGACGTCGCCGGCTTCGCCGCGGCAAGTTACCTGCGCGGCGTCGACTTCATCCAGGTACCGACGACCCTGCTGGCCATGGTCGATGCCTCCATCGGAGGAAAGACCGGGGTCAACCTGCCACTCCCGGGTGGCGCCTTGCTTGGAAAGAATCTTGCCGGAGCGTTCTGGCAGCCGAGGCTGGTCCTTGCCGATCCATCCGTTCTCTCGACGCTTGACCCGCGTGAGCTTCGCTGCGGACTCGCCGAATGCATCAAGCATGGCCTCATCGGGGATCCCGAACTGATTTCACTGATCTCCTCGGAACGTGATGCGCTCCTCGAGGCGGATCCGGCTGCGACGTCCATGCTCGTAGAGCGGGCAGTCCAGGTGAAGATCGGAATCGTCGAGGAGGATGAGCGGGAAGCCGGACGGAGGGTCGTCCTGAACCTCGGGCATACCTTCGCCCATGCCATCGAAACCGACGAGTCGCTGGACCTGAAACATGGGGAAGCGGTTTCGATCGGTCTCGTGGCGGCAACGGCCCTCGCCGAACATCGCGGCATGATCGAGGGGGACTGGGCTGATGGTCTGCGCGACCTGCTTGCCGGCATCGGGCTCCCCGTTTCCCTTCCTCTGGCCCGTGATCCTGCCGAACTGGTCACCCGGATGCGCTTCGACAAGAAAGTCCACTCCGGCCGCCACCGCCTGATTCTTCCGTCCTGTCCGGGGCGGGTGGACTGCATCGACGACGTCGACGAGGAGTCGATCCACCATGCGTGGATGCAGGTGATGCCCTCCTGAGGGTCCCATATTCAAGGCTCCCGACCACGTCCGCCGATGGTGCTGATGTGCGCCTCGTCTGCGCGCAGCGTCGTAGTTGCACCCACCAGGACAAGGAGTCAGCAGGGCCGTGCGTACCGTTGCGATCGTCAACCAGAAGGGTGGCTGTGGCAAGACGACGACGGCGATCAATCTCGCCTCGGTGCTCGCCGCTCGAGGAACCCGGACGCTCCTGGTCGACATGGACCCCCAGTCGCACTGCGCCGCCGGGCTGGGCGTACCCGAGTCATGCATCGAGTCGGGCATCGCCGAGGCGATGCTCTCGAACCTCGATCAGGGATTCGAAGCCGGCAACAAGTTGTGGGAAGTCTCGCGCGGACTCGATCTCCTGCCCAGCACGATGATGCTCGCTGGACTCGAGTCACCGGATGGGGGACTGTATTCCCTCCCTGATCGCGATCGACGTCTTGCCAAGGTCCTTGCCCACGTCTCGCCCCGGTACGACATCTGCCTCGTGGACTGCTCGCCCTCGATCGGGCTGTTGACCTACAACGCGTTGCGAGCCGCCACGCAGGCGCTGATCCCGGTGGAGACCGGTTACTTCTCGCTTCGTGGCGCCAAGAGACAGTGGGGGACGATCCAGTCACTGATCGAGCGCATCGGCCGTCCAATCGAGTGCTCGATGCTGCCGACGCTGCACAACCCCGACTCGCGCCTTTCCAGTCGCATCCTCGATGCGCTCGGCCAGCACTTCCCGGATCATCTCCTGCCACTGGTGATCCGTGAACACGAGCCGCTTCGTGAAGCGGCGAGCCTCGGCCAGCCCATCACCGAGTTCGCCCCGGGGTCCGAGGCGGAACGCGACTTCCTCGAACTCGCCGACTGGCTGCTTTCGCTTGAACCTCCCCCGATGCGACTGGGAGATCTTGATCGACCCAGTTCGTCGACGGCGCCGCCGCCGGAGGCCATGCCGAACACCCGGGTCGGTGAACTTGCCATGCGGATGCAGGCAGGGCTGAAACAGGATGTTCCCACGCCTGCACCCGTTCCTTCACCTGAACCCTCCCCAGGTCCGCCGGCCCGGGAACAGGTTGCGGCAATCGTGACTCCTCCCGGCGGTGCGATGACCTTTGGAGTCATCCAGTCCGAACAGGGAACGTGTTTTCGCCAGCCCGGACAGCCTGAACAGAGCCTCGCCATCTCGGGCGATTTCAACGGGTGGTCTACCTCGGCCACGCCGATGCGCTATGACAGGGCCTCGGGGCTGTTCGAGGCGACCGTTCCCCTGCCCCCGGGGCAGTACCGGTACCAGGTCGTCGTGGATGGCCGAAGCCAGGTGGATGCCTACAACGACCAGGTGATGACCGGTGAGACGGGGGCACGAACAAGTTGCTTCGTGATTGAAGCCAGTTCGTCGCCATGACGACCCACCCGGACCAGTATGCCGCCTTGACGGCGCTGTTCACGACCGACAGTGCGCCGCCACCACCGTTGACCATCGAGCCGACCCGTGAACCGGAGATCGTGGCCATCCCCTCGCCGAGGATCGAGTGCCTCATTCCCGGCCACCTCCCCGTTCGAGCCCATGCCTGGTTTCTCCCCTGCGCCAGGAGCCTGGTTGGCAAGGGAGTTCCAGGGGTTCTTGCCCGCATCGACGGGGAGCAGGTCCAGTTGACCTCCTTCGGCAAGGAGCGCGAAGCGCTCGATGCCTGCCAGACCCTGCCTGAACTGGCACGCTGCTGCGGTCAATGGCTGCTGTTGCCCGAGTCGCCCTTCGAGCCGGCATCGGCCACCGGCCTTGACGCGGACCGCATCACCATCCTGACGGGCGCCGACCAGGCGGCCCTGGTCGCCGCCTACCAGGTGATCAAGTCGATCGTCGCCGGAGCGATGATCGATCCGGAGAAACTCGACCTTGGCCTGTTCATCGCTGGGTCTCCCGAGCGAACAGCCCAGGAGACGGCGGGGCGCCTTTCGGAGACCGCTCTCGAACAACTCGGCTGCAGTATCGCCTACCGGGGGTCGATCCAGCGCATCGAACTTGATGAGCAGTGTTCGACCGGGATCAAACTCCCCCTTGCCGAAGGGGGCATCGACGAGTTCGTCTCCGAGGTCAGGTCGGCCCTCGCGTCATCGAAGCACTCGGCGACTGAAGTACCCGAGGACCCCCGGCCGCTGCCTCTCCCGCCGGAGAAGTCATGGACACCTCCCGTCGAACCCGGTGAGGCCGAGTTCACCCCGGCGAAGTTGATGCCGGCGCCATCGGTCATCAAGCCCATCGCCGACGAGGACATGTCGGTGCCGGCATCCAGCGACCATGGTTTCCTCGCATCGCATGTCGAGGGTCTGGCACTGCTGCCGATCCGGTGTCCTGCCGCCGATGAGGTCGAACTGGCGGTCGACGAGTCGGGGCGCGTCCACTGTCTTTCGCAGGTTGAAGAACTCCGGTCCCTGCTGGTCGTGGAAGCATGGGTCATGTCGCATGGGACGCTTCTGGAGGCCGCCTGCCCGGAACAGGTCATCAGCGATGCAACTCCGGTGCTCCATGGATTCACGTCGACCCCGATGGAAGTCGCGGATCTCCACAGCGCCAAGCTCCAGTTGCACCTGCTCGTCGAGGTCGAGGCGGGGAACGCTGGAACCTGGTTCTCGACGCGTCTTTCCTGATCCTCCAGGCTGAAAATCCAACCTCCGGTAGAGCCAGGCCCCTGTTTTCGTTTATCGTTGCCATGGGAGCAACCATCCATGACCGGGGAAACCGACAAGCCAGACACACCCAACCCCGCCGATGATCCGACGGTGCAGTCGGGTATGCACGGGGATGGGCACGGTGTCGGACAGGATGATCCAACCATCCAATCGGAGGCCGGTACGGGGGCCGGGACGGCTGGTACGGTCCGGATGTTCTCCAAGGCCGATGCACCCAAGGAAATCGGTCCCTACAAGATCATCCAGGTACTGGGGGAGGGCGGCTTCGGCATCGTCTACCTGGCGGAACAGACGAAGCCCGTTCGTCGGAAGGTGGCATTGAAGGTCATCAAGCCGGGCATGGACACGGCATCGGTCATCGCCAGGTTCGAGTCCGAGCGGCAGGCGCTGGCCATCATGGACCACCCCGGAGTCGCCAAGGTATTCAATGCGGGAACGACCGATCAGGGTCTTCCGTACTTCGTCATGGAATACATCAAGGGTGTGCCCATCACCGTTCATTGTGATCGGCACAAACTGGACATCCGCGGACGTGTTGGCCTCATGATGCAGGTCTGCGAGGCCGTTTTGCATGCCCACCAGAAGGGGATCATCCATCGCGATCTGAAGCCCAACAACATTCTCGTGGAATACAACGACAGCCGCGCCCTGGTGAAGGTGATCGACTTCGGCATCGCCAAGTCGTTGAACCAGCCGCTCACGGAGAAGACGCTGTTCACGAGGGAAGGCCAGATGATCGGTACGCCGGAGTACATGAGTCCCGAGCAGGCGGAGATGACGATCCAGGACATCGATACCAGGAGCGACATCTACTCCATCGGGGTCATTCTCTACCAGGTTCTCACGGGCAGCCTGCCCTTCGAGGCCGAGACCCTTCGTTCCGCCGGCTTCGCTGAAATCGCGAGGATCATTCGTGAAGAGGATCCGCCGAAGCCATCGACGAAGTACCAGACGAAGAGCGAGGACGCGACCGACAGGTCGAGAACCGCCGCCGAGCAACGCATGACGGATGAACGATCCTTGACGAGGCTCCTCAGGGGTGACCTCGACTGGATCGTCATGAAGTGCCTGGAGAAGGAACGGATCCGTCGCTATGACTCCGCTGGATCGCTCCTTGCCGACCTGCAGCACTACCTCGACGACGAACCGGTCGAGGCCGGTCCGCCGAGCATCGCCTACAAGGCCAGCAAGTTCGCACGTCGTCATCGTGGAGCCCTGGTGGCGGCGTCCCTGATCCTGCTGGTGATCATCGCCGGCTCGATCATCTCGACGATGTTCGGCATCAGCGAGGCCAGGCAGCGGCGCATCGCGGAGACCGAACGAGACGCCAAGTCGGCGCTGCTCGATGTCGAGCTTGCGCACTCGGCGGGGTTGTCGAAACTGGTGGACGTGCTTGTTCAACGCGTCGATTCCCTGGAGGAAACCGCTGGTCTCGCGAGGCTGCAGGTCGAGCATCTCGACCGGGTCAGGGCCTCGACTCCCGACGAGGATCTCGAGGTTCTCCAGCAACTTGCGAAGGCCTACCTTGAACTGGCTCGCAACGAATGGACCGCCAGGAATCCATCCTTCCGTGACTGGAAGGCTTCCGAGGCGGCTCTTGCGGAGTCGGAGCAACTTCTGGCCGTCTTGAACGCCGCCGGCGCTTCAAGGGCACAGGTCCTCTACCTGCAGGCGTCCATCGACACCCATCGCGGTGATCATGCCAGGCACGAGTTGAAGGACCAGGACGGTGCACATGCCTTCTACCTTTCATCGCTGGAAGGCATGGAGGAGGCGGTAAAGGGGGATCCGGGAAACGAGGACTTCCTGTTCATGATGGGGATGACCTTCGCGAACCTCGGGTCGGTGGAGGCCAAGCGTGGCGATCACGAAGCTGCGCTGGAGCAGTACGAGCGGTACAGGGAGACCTTCGCCGGGTTGGTGTCAGCCGATTCATCGAATCCGCTGTACCAGCGGAACCTGGCAGTGGCCCTTGGTCGATGCGGCAACTCCTCGGGGAAACTTGGTGATGCTGCAGCGGAGCGGGAACTGCTTCAGGAGTCCCTGGACGTTCGACGGAGACTCGTCGAGCGGTTTCCGGAACAGAACAGGCAACTCCGGGACGTGGCCCTGGCCCATTACTTCCTGGCGAGTCGGCTGCACAAGGACGGCGATACGACCGAGGCCCTGCAGCACATCCGCGAGCACCTTGGTCTCATGGAGCAGCTGGCATGGTTGAATCCACTGGACGCCCGTGCATCGGGAAGTGATCTTCGGTTTGCGCATGGAAACATCTGGTTGATCCCGGAGTATGGTGGTACCCGGTCGGAGCAGTTGGAGTTCTACGAGCGCTTCCACGAGCGTCTCCTTTCGCCCCAGGCCGACTACCAATCTGGATCGGCGCCCGGATTGGGCCTGCTGCTTGAGAACCTCGGTGCCAGGTCGACACTGCTCCTGGACCTCGGGCGGGTGGAAGAGGCAAGATCGGTCTGCGAAGAGGGCCTTGGTCTCTGTGAGAATGGGCTGGATACCGAGGTGGAGCAGTCGAACTGCTCCTATCTCCGGGAGTTCCATGACAGTCACTTCAGCTCGGCGGGGGGCTGAAGTGCAGGATGCACCATGTCCCGGGCAGGGGCGTGGTACCCTACGGAGATGAGCGCGAATGCCACTGCAACAGGAGCGATGTCCCGCCCCGGGGTGACGGAGTTGACTCGTCGTCTCGTGGCAGCTGGAGTCGCAACGGGGTGTGCAGCCGTGCTGGTCGTGGCCTTCTTCCTCTCCCCGGATGGCTCGGGGGCCGGGACGCATGAGCAGATGGGACTTCCCGCCTGCAGCTGGATCACGCACCTGGACATGCCCTGCCCGACCTGCGGTTTCACGACCGCCTTCGCCCATGCGGCCGAGGGCGACATCCTGGGTGCATTTGCAACCCAGCCCATGGGGGCCCTGCTTGCGATCGCAACGGCCCTGGTCTGCCTTGGCGGAATCCTCATCGTCCTGACCGGAGCCCCTGTTGAGGCCCTTGTGACGCGATATTGGACGGTTCAATGGACCTGGATCGTTCTTGGGCTGCTTCTTGTCGCATGGGTGTATAAGATGCTCCGTTTCAAGGGGTTCTTCTGATGCGGTCCGTTTACGCCATTCTTCTGCTGCTTCTGCCGGTTCTTGCGGCCGGATCAGGGTGCCAGGCATTCCTGATCGGGGCCGGAATGGCGCAGAGCTTCGAGTACCAGAAGCGCATCGAGGTTCTTGCCGAGTACGAGGGGCTTGAGCATCGGACGGTCGCCATCGTCGTCGATGCCGACCTTGGAATCCTGCATCAGCACCCGGTGCTCTGCGACTCGGTTGCATCGGGTGTCGGTGGCCTGATCGCCAGGGAGGTCTCGGGAGTCAGGGTGCTCGACCCTCGCTACGTCCGCGAGTGGCAGTTCACGACGCCACGATGGAATGCCATGCCCTATGACGACATGGTCAAGGCGTTGAACGTCGATCGCATCGTGTTCATCGATATCCACACGTTCCGTCTCCACCCTCCGGGGAACCGGTGGATCTGGGAGGGGAACTGCACCGCGACCGTCGGCATCATCGAGCGTGACGGGCTCAACCCGGATCAGTTCACCGATGCCTACCACGTCGATGCCAACTACCCGAAGCTCAAGGAGCTCGACAGGGACTCGGCCTCGACCGAGATCATCCAGACGGGCCTGCTGTCCGAGTTCATCAAGCACACCGCCTGGATCTTCTATCCGCACCTGGAGCCGAAGTATCCCGACATGTACAAGCCGGAGCTCGATGCCACGTGATTCCTCACAGGTTCAAATTCGCCGGGCTGCTCATCGTGTCGCTGTGCATCTTCCAGGGTCTTTCCGGATGCAACATCGTCACCCCTGTCGCCTACGTAATGCACCCGGAGCCGCAGGTGAAAGCGGAGTTCACTCTCAGCAACGTGCCGACGGTGATCTTTCTCGATGATCGCAAGAACAGGATCAATCCAACCCGCCTTCGCCGCATCATCGCGGACGAGGCGACCACGGTGATCATGGAGGAGGGACTCGTATCCGAGCAGTTCATGATCGCACCCCGCGATGCGATGATCATGGCCCGGAAGCAGGATCGCTCAGGCACCATCATCTCGCTTCAGAAGGTGGGTGAACTCGTCGGAGCACAGCAGTTGATCTACGTCGACGTGGACCAGTTCGCCCTGACCTACGACGGCGTGACGCCTACGCCGCAGTCGATCAGCAGGGTCAAGGTGCTCGACCTCGTGACCGGCAAGCGGGTCTTCCCCTCGCCCGACGGGGACAATCCCAGCGACTACTTCACCTTGAATGTCGAGATTCCATCGCCATCACCCCATGGATTCAATACCGCGAAGGTTCGCAACGAGTTGAATGATGAGCTTGCTCTCCTGACCGGCGAACGCCTTGCGAAACTCTTCTACAGCTACATGGAGTCGGAACTGGGCAGTCGACTCGATGGCCCGGGGTAGTACTCGTGGGAATACTGCACCTGGTCGATGTTGATCCCCTTGCAGGCGGCCCATGCCTGCACCGACTCGTCAGTGAGTGCCTCCAGTCGCTTGATGGCCATGAACACGTGGTGATGGAGGTGGGTGCGGGTCCGAGGCTGGACGGGGCACTGTCCTCTTCCAGTGGTCGGCTTCCGGGCAATGAAGCCCATCTTTCGCGCGGGAGTCATCCCGTCTCCGGCGTCCTGGATGAATTGGAGCGGCGATGGGACGGGCCATGCCTGGTGCATGCCTGGGGTCCGACATCGATGGCACTGGCCCTGCGTTGGGCAGGTGGCCATCCGTGCATCGGTACGCTCGACGCGTTCAATTGCACGTCATTGTTCATCAACCAACTCCAGGTGGACCCGTCCATGCACCTCATGTGCACGAGTCCAGGGGCGATCGAACGGCTGGTCGAGGCCGGCTGTGCCGAATCATCCTGTTCGCACCTGGTCCCACGACTGTCCCGGCAGCAGGCTCGCGATGTCGACCGATTGCGTGCACGGTGGGATGCGGGTGATGACACCATCGTCCTTGCAGCCATGGGTGAACCGGCATCATGGACCAACCTGAAGGAGCAGGCCAACGTCGCCGGCCGCTTCGGCCTGCTTGGCCACCAGGTCCGTCTCCTGGTCGATCCTGCGTTCGATCTATTCGACGAAGCGCTCCACTGGATGAACCTGGTGGGGCTGCAGGATGTGATTCGAATCGAGCCGGCCGTGTCACGGCCATGGCTCCTGGGCGGGGCCATCGACGGGGTACTGCTTGATGGCCATGCATCGAGCCGAACCAGGGTGGCAGGTTCGATACACCTCCAGTGGGCTCTGGACAATGCGTTGCCGGTACTCGTGGGCCCCGGCCATCCGGCGGCCGCGTCACTTGAAGAGAGGGAAGGGGCCTGGTGCGTGCTAGATGCCTTTCTTGATGAGCTCCCGGGATGGCTGGCGGCCAGGACGTCGCCTGATGGCCCAGCTCCGATGGAAGCAGGGGCTGCACCCTGGGGTCAGGTCGAAGCTCAGTACGAACGGATGGCGTCGGGCGACCCTGCAAACGCTGCGGCGGCCTCCCTGTAGAGGTTCTTGAGCACAGGTGTCGGCAGGGACTGCCCGCGGAGGGTCGGGGCGTCCAGTTCATCGTGTGCCTCTGGATCCATCATGGCCAGGTCGGGGTCGGCGATGGGTGAAGGTCCCTCGTAGTCCGTTTCGAAGAGATGGCGGAGGGCCCAGTATCGACTCGCGTAGAGATCGAAGGCTTCCTCCTCGTTCGAGGCCTTCGTCGCCATGCCCATGTCGGATGTGGCGGATGAAAGGTGGTCGTCCGAGGTCACGATGTCGGAACCGAAGAGGATCCGCCCCGACCAGCGTTCCAGGAAGGCCTGCAGTCTTCCCGGTTGATGGCGGCTGAGTTCTCGCACCATCCACTTGGTGGCCGAGGTGTCCAGAGACAGGTTCGGGTGTCGATCCAGCAGTCCGTCGAGGAAGTCCAGGTCCTCCGGGTAGCCTCCCATGTGTGCCGCGATCCACGGAACGGGATAGGCATCGAGCATTCGCTCGAAGGCCTCGTACTGGTCGGCCTTCGTTCCATAGAGGCTCGAGTCCGTGTACTTGCAGGTGAACCAGGTGTCCGGGTCGGCGATGTGCGCCATGAAGGACATTCCCAGCGAGGCGGCGAGATCCATCGCAGCTCGTCGGTGCGGACCGTCGATGGCGAGCAGGGTCGGGTCCCCGGCCTCGATCCCGTACTCCACCGATCGCGGGGCAGCCCAGAACTTCACGATGCGCGAGCCGGCCTGGTGAAATGCCTTGATCTGTTCCAGGAAACCCGGTCCGTGGGCATTGAGGGTGTCGGAGTCGGAAAAGTTCGGAACGGCGATGAAGTGGACCATGTCCCCGAGAACCTCGCGGATGCCCTCGGTGGCATCGAGTCGTGTCATCGAGAAGACATGCTCGATTCCATAGAGGGTGGCGGCCTGCCTGTAGATCTCGGCTGCTCGCGGGCCGTTGATGTGCGCATGTACGTCAATGATCGCGACGGGGGGGCTGCCGAGTTTCGCAGCGGCATCGATGTAGTCCAGGCCGAGCCTGTTGGCGGGGTGCATCGGTACAGGGTATCGAAGTGATCGATTCAGGCCCTGCTGATGAGATCAAGTTCATCACCGGCGGCAATCTCGATCTCGTGGACCGGGAGTATCTCCGGTTCATTCTCGAGCATGCTCGTGGCCCTGACCTGTCCGAGGTAGAGGCGGCAATCGGCCTCCGGGGCGATGTGGCCGACGAGTTCGCAGTCCATGTAGAACAGGCTGCGGTGCACGATGGGAGCACCGGTGACGGCTGTCGATGTCGGGATGGCGACGAAGGGATCATCTCCTCTTCGAGGCGTGGGGTCGAAGCGGCGCATCATGAGGCGATCGTGCTGATCGATGCGGCAGAGGCCGAAGGAGCGGCTGTCGCGGATCAGGGGTTCGATCGAGGTGCCTCGCGGGATGGAGACTACGGCGAGGAAGGGAGTGGCCGAGCAGACCTGGACACGCGTCGTGAGGATTCCTGAACGGGCGTCATCGTGGGCAGCCGTCATGAGGAACAGCCCATGCGGCACCCCTTGGATTACATCCTGAACCACGTCTCGCGCAACCATTCAGTGGCTCCAATCCATCGCCATCAACATTGATCAACTCCCCCGTTGCCCTCGCATCCCCGGCGAGAGGGCTTCTTTATTCTGCGCCGATGTGCCCCTGGTGCTTCCTGTCTTTGGCTGAAACGGGCCAGAAATGGACCTCCGTCTCAACCAAGGGCTCGGGAAGTATACGTAAACCACTCCAGACACGTGAGATACGAATGTTTCCGGACGTGCTGGCGGGGGTCTTTTTGGACCTGGCTGCTAATTCTTGATGAAATGTGTTGAACTGTGGGTGAAAGTGGGGTAACTTCCCACTGACCCACCAGGAGCCGCCAGGAACAGATGCGTGCTATTTACAGGCGAGTACGAATACACGATCGACGCGAAGCAGCGTCTAGCCATTCCCTCCGACCTGCGTGGTCGGTTGGACCCGAAAGTCCATGGACTGGCCTTCTACATCGCTCCCGGGCAGGAGGGGTCGCTCTGGGTCTGGCCGGAACTGACCTTCGAGGCCATGGCCATGGCGGGGGAGCAGTCACTGATTCCCGACGAGGAACTTCTCGAGTACGAGCAGCTTCTCTATTCCCAGGCCACCCGTGTCGAGATGGACAAGGCGGGCAGGATCCGGATTCCGGAACGCATGCTCAAGTCGGCCGACCTGGGTTCGACCGTCGTGGTGCTTGGGGTGAAGGATCACCTGGAGCTTCGCGATCCGGATCGCTGGGAAGCGCTTCGCGAGCAGAAGTTCTCGCAGCAGGCCGAGATCATGCTTCGCGCACGACGAGCCATACAGAAACAGCGCGAAGAATAGAGTGCTTCGTGTCTTCGAATCGCTTCAACGGATACCACGGGCTCCTCTCCGAGGAGTACTGCAGTTGCATCGATGTGGACTCCGACCGTGAGTTCACATCATTTCGGCATGCAAGGATGCGTGCTACTTTCGATACCGACGCACATCGCACGCCACGGATGGCGTGCGTGCGTCACTTCGTCACCAGGTTGAATGCTGCGATGGAACCGGCAGCATCCAGCGTGCCGACGAATGCCGAGTACCGAGCAATCACGGGGTCACGGAAGACTCCTCAAGGGCAGGGCCGCACGGCACGGATCGCCACAGCGCCTGTCATGTCCGGTTCCCGGTCGCAGCCCAAGGACGGGCTCGACCTCTGAGGCAGCCACGGGCTGGATGGGTGATCCAGTCCTGCTGCCGACCCATCGGCGATGACGGTTCGTCCACCCGCGAGCGTCCACGTCGAATACCCTTCCCGGTTCGTGGCGTGCTCCCACCGCACGCCACGGACTTTTTTGGGCTCGTGCCTACGCTCTTCAGCTCTTGCGATTTGCAGGTCGAATCTTGCCGACGATGCTCGGCTTCTCAGCCAGGATCTGCTCGGCTACCTCGCGACGGTGTACTTCAACGTCCCGGGGGAAATCCATCGCCAGACGGACCCGGTCACCCTTGACCGAGGCCACCCTGACGATCCCGATCGGGTTCGTCGGATCACCGATAACGACTTCTTCGCCTTCTCTTCTCGTAATGACGAGCATGCCTCGGACCTCCTGCCGATTCGGTCATGCCACCCTTCCGCGGGGCTCCTCCGCCCCGAACCACCATTCCGGATTCTAGCGGAATCACGGCCCATGCCAAGTCTGGGATAGCTGGCAGGCCCTGATCCAGGCGGAATGAAATCCATGCTAATGCATGTAAATAAAGGACTTAGGCTCAGTTAGCGGTACTGTTGCCCTGTTCGTCGACGGTTTCGACGGACTTGAAGCCCGGGACATAGGTCTTGAGATTCTGCTCGATGCCCATCTGGAGGGTCATGCTGCTGGATGGACAGCCGACGCAGGCTCCGTGGAACCGGATCTGCACGTGTCCATCCTCGCTGACGCTCACGAGCTCGATGTCCCCGCCATCGGACTGGATGGAAGGCCTCATCAACTCGATCACCTTGGTGACCTGGCCGTGGAGGTCGGCATCGGCTTCAGGCATGTTGGACCCTTCGTTCGTCACGATCGGCATCATACGCCAAAGCGCATGCCCTCGTTTCCAACCCTCCTGAAGGGTACACTGCCCGGGTCGAACTGCCAGAACACGGGTTTGGACGAACGTGGTCGTGATACGAGACACCATCCTTGCACTGCTCGCTCTTGGAGCCACCTGCCTTGCAGCGGGGGGCTGTTCAACGACGGTCAAGGATCCTCGGGCGGCCCTTGCCGACCGGGGCAGGCATGACAGTACCCACGTGGCGAGCCTCCAGGCGCTCAGGACCGATCCAAGCCTCGACGCGGCCGACTACACCCTCATCGAGGGCGTCGTCTGGCGGCCCGACTACGGGCTGCCGGCTCGGCGCGAGGCGATCAACCTGCTCTGGCAACGTGATCCGGAACGTGCCCGGGTTCTCCTGCGAAGGCAGCTGCCTCGCATGACCAACTGGCCCTGGCTCATCGAGCTCTGCGAATGGATCGCCGATCGAGACATCGTCGAACTGGATCCGGCGCTGATCTCAAGCTGGGGTCGACCCCGGGCGTTGACGCCGGATGAAACACAGCGTCCCGAGTACATCGCCCTTGCCAGGATGCACGGGGCCCAGGAGGTTCCTGACCTCGTGTTCGAACTGTTCATGGTGTCCAACAAGCCATCGCAGCGAAACCTTCGGCAACGTTGCTGGGACCTGCTGCATCGTCTTGGTGAACGCGAGCGCCTCATCAAACTGGCATCCCAGGCCCGGGATGGTGGAGAGGACGTGATGCTCACGGACCTCTCGGCAGCCGCCTCGACGTTCGGGATGGTTCCTCACAACAGGGAAGAAATGATCTGGTTGCACAAGATCAGGGAGCCCGAGCGTGCCTGGTTCTGGGAGGAGGCGGCGGAAGCCATCAAGGGACTGTCCCGCCAACGCCGCGAGGAACTGGAGATGCGCGACCTGGCGACCGTGGTCGCCGTCAGCAGGCATCGAACGGACCTCATGCAGGCGCAGACCTCGACGCTGTACAGGGAACTTGAGACCTACCTTCGTTCACAGAATCACTACGCGGAATCCAACCCGGGAATCGTCGGAGCAGACGAGCGACTTGAGCGCCTTTTCACGCACCGTGACAAGTACACATGGGGTGACCTGGCATCGATGCAACTGGCTCTGGAGGCCTTCCATTACCCGGAGGTCCGTTCGCACATCTTCGACTACGCCGATCGCGACCAGATGGATGAAACCACCGAGTATGGGGGCATCCTCGCGCTGGATGAGCAGGGGCGCTTCGAGATACTCGAGTTCCTCCCGAACGTCAGGCACCACGATCGGAAGTTCCTGGCATCCCAGGAGATGTTCGACGCGGGCTACACGGGCCTCTTCCATTTCCATTTCCACGCCGAGAGCCACAGGAACTCGGACCACGCCGGGCCGGGCCTGGGTGACATGAAGTACGCCAACAGCACGCGGGCCAACTGCCTGGTGCTGACCTTCATCGATGTGAATCGCATGAACCTGGACTTCTATCGACACGACGGCGTCATCGTCGACCTGGGCACGATCAGCCGGCCACGAAGCTGACCCAACCGAGACGGACACGCGCACCGGTGCTCCAACTGATTCCGATCCTGCTTGTGATGGCCGTCCTGGCCGCAGATGCGGGCATGGTGGTCGATCTGCCGGGCCCTGAACCGGGAACCGTCCAGGTGGTGTTGTTGTCGGTGCTTCCGACCATTCTGGTGGTCCTGTTCGCCTGGGCCTGGCTTTGGCGGGTTGATCGGCGCATCGAGCAGGGGCGTTGCAGGTCGCTCGAGGGTGCGCATCGTGTTCGAGCGGGCGCGACGTGGCTGATCCTCTTCAACTACCTGGGGGCCATGCTGTTTCTGGGGTGGCTGGATGTTTCAAGGCAGCTCAGCGCGTCATGGCTCTTGCTGGAGGCCATGGTCGCCATGGGGCCTGCCATCCTGGGGCTGCTGGCCATCTGGTGGTCCTGGTATCCCATCGAGCGTCGTCTGCGTGATGCTCGGATGCTGCGACAGGTCGACGAGGGCTTGCCGGCACATGCGGCCCCGGGTCGCGGCGCCTATGTCCTGCAGCAGCTGCGGATGAACATCCTGCTGCTTCTTGTCCCGATGCTCCTGATCGTCTGCGCCGTGGACTGGATCGAGAGGGGCGCGGAGGAGGCCGCGGAGCAGGGCACGACGAGTTGGAATGCCTTTTTGTTTGGAATGCTGTCCTTCGGGGCGGCCCTCGTCATTCTCGTCCTTGCGCCCCTGATTGCCCGTTGGCTGCTGGGGCTTCGTTCCATGCCTCGCGGCGAGGTTCGAGACGACATGGAACGCATCTGCGCCCGCCATGGGGTCGGTGTACGGGACATCATGCTCTGGCGGACGGGCGGCATGGTGATCAATGCGGCGGTCATGGGGTTCATTCCGCTTCTTCGCTACCTGCTCCTGACGGATGCGCTCCTGGAGCAGCTGCCACGGAGGCATGTGCTGGCCGTCATGTCCCACGAGGTGGGGCACGTGCGTCGTCGCCACATGTTCACGCTCCTGCTGTCGCTGGTTGCGATCGTGGTCGTGGCGGAACTGGCGATCCTGGGAATCAAGGGCGTCTGGCCCTGGTTCCAATCTGGGGATACGGCCGAGCATGACCTGCTGCACCTGGCGCTCGGGTTGTTGATCGTGATTCCCTGCTTCGGCTGGGTTTCCAGACGCATCGAGCGACAGGCCGATACCTTTGCAGTGCAGGACCTGAGCATGCATCCTGATCAGACCACCGAGACGACCGACGGGAACCGGATCAGCCCGGAGGCGGTCGATGCGATGGCCGGGTCGCTGGAGTTGATCGCCTCGCTGCATGGCATCCAGCCTCGTCGTCGCAGTTGGCGGCATGGGTCCATTGCCTGGCGATGCGACCACCTGCGCAGCCTCGTGGGCCGGCCATGTGATGGCCTGGGCATCGATCGGGTCGTCTCCAGGATCCTGTGGTTCTCCATTGCGGTGATTCTCCTGGCAGGCGTCATCCAGGTGGGGTTCCTGTCATGACCGGTTCGTGTGATGTGACGACAATGCAGGGCCTTGGCAATGTGCTGCACATCATCAAGGCGGGGGACATGCCAGCCTTGGGCCGCGAGCAGTTCCTTGAGCGTCTCTTCAGCCAGAAGCTGGCCGATGGGCTGCTTGCCCATGGGCCAGGCGGCAGAGTCGAGACCTGGAACCGTGATGGATCAGCGGCCGAGTGGTGCGGCAACGGTTTGCGATGCCTTGCGCGTCTTGGCATGGAAGAAGGCTGGCTTGATCCAGGAAGCGACCAGTTGCAGACGGATGCGGGTGTGCATTCGATTTGCAGTACGGCCGATGGCGGCATCTCGATATCCATGCCGATGCCAATCGCGGGTGCTGCGGCGGTGTGGATGAAGGAGGGCGAACTTGAGACTCAAGGTGATGCGGCGCTATTGCAGTGGGAGGGGAGCCGGTTGCAGCTGCATCTTGTTGCCACGGGCAACCC
>PBMX01000019.1 GCA_002722935.1 Phycisphaerae bacterium
GCTTGCAGGTCGCGAGTACCAGCCCACGCCGGAGGGCCTGGCAGGCCTTCGTGAGTCCCTGGTGATGTTGTACCAGTCGACTCCGGCGATGCGTGTCAACCTGCGAGCTGATCGCGCGACGGACTACCGCTGGATTTCCCCGGTATTGAAGGTGATTCGACAGGCCGCGGGCATGGCGGAGGTCGGTCTCGACGGTGCCTCGTTGAACCTCGTGGTCGTACGGGAGGATGCCTGATGCAGGACCGGGACCGGCATCATGATTCGCTCGATCTTCCTCCGGCCCGGAGGCGCGTCCGCGAAGCGCCCACCATCGGGCTGAACCTGACATCCATGATCGACGTCGTCTTTCTCCTGCTGGTCTACTTCATGGTCGCCACCGACTTCAAGAAGGCCGAGGAGGTGTACCGACTTGATCTGCCCGAGCGGATCGAGGGTGTCTCGGTCGACCCGTTTCAACTCGATGATGAACCGCTGCGCATCATGGTTCGAACAACCGGTCCCGGCGAGGATGACTACCGGATACGCATCGAGGGACCATGGGGGGACGTGGCCGGCTTCGAGGGGCTCTTCGACTTTCTTGAAAGTCGTCGCCTCGACGGCATGGGCGGTGGACTTTTCGCGGAGGATCACCCACTGGTCGTCATCCCGGCCGCAGAAACGAGATGGTCGGATGCAGTGGGAGCGTTCAACGCGGCGGTCCGCGCCGGGTACCTGAACATCACGTTCGAGGAGATCTCGTCGTGATCGGCCCTTCGGTGCTGCTGCTGGTGTGCATGGCCCTTGCTCCAGAGGGCGTCCAGGAACGGCTTGATGAACTCGGGACACTCATGCGATCCGAACGGATCGGCAAGACCCAGCGGCTCGACGCGTTGGATGAGCGACTCGCACTTCGAGGTGAGGCGCTTGATGCCGGTGAGTTCGCGAACGATGCGGAGCGAACCCGGTGGCGCATCGATCAGGCCGAGGACATGCTCATGGGCGGCCTGGGATTCGATCGCCTCGGCCTGGTGGTTCTTCACGGTCATCCGACGGCCCGACAATCGACGGACGCGCGATCGCGTATCGATGCGGCACTGTCGTTGCTTGACGAATCGAGCATCGAGGTCGAGCAGGGGATCTTCGAACTGGAACAGGTGCGTGCCTCGAACAGGAGCAGCCTGCAACGCGAGATGCTTCTTCACTATCGGGAGAAGGAACGCGATCGAAGATTGCCGTTCCTGCGGGCCATGGCCCTCGTCCACCGTGCGGAAGCGTACGAGGATCGAGACCTGCGAACGAGGACGATGCGCGAGGCCCTCGACTCGGTTGAAGGCCTCGATGAGCGTCTTGACGGAGCCTCCTCGGCAAGGGCTTCGTGGCTCCGTGGCCTGGCCCTGGCCCGGCTTGGCCGGTACGAGGAGGCCGAGGAGGCCTTCCGCACCGCGGCCGTGCATCCATCAGCGACCCCGGACATCGTTCTCGCTGCTCGACTCGGGGGGGTGGTCAATCGGGAGGTACAGGGTGGCGTGACTCGAGCAGTCCGTGCCGCCAACTCGTTGCTGGATCGCTACGAGGGAAGGCAGCAAGTCGCTCGATACCTGTTGATCGTGGATTGCATTGCGAACCTGCATTCGGAATCGGGTCGTCTCGAGGAGGCATCGGCTGCATGGAACGGCATGCGACCCGATCTCGTCGCCTCCGGGTTCGAACCCGATGCCGTCGATGCCATCATCGCGGATCGCATCAGGATGTTGCCGATCGAAGATCCTTCCGCGACCGATCTTCCGCTGGCCGTTCTTCTTGCGCACGCCTCGCGCGAGGACATCGATGCGGGGAAGATGGCCGAATCGATCCAGGCGCATCTTGCCGAGCCGGGTATCGAACACTCGGAGAAGGCACGGGCGATGCTGGTGCTCGGCTCACTGCTGGTGCGGTCTGATCGGCCATTCGAGGCGGCATCCATCCTGCATGCCATGGCGGTCGAGCACCCCGGTCATTCCAGGTCCGGTCCGGCGATTGAACAGGCTGCGAGGCTTGCAGTTCGTGGCCATCTCTCCAATCCGTCGGATGCGGACTGGAGGCAGTTGTCGGATGCCGTCCTGGATCACCTGCTCTCGGGCTACCCGGATCTGGAGGGCATCGATGCCTGGCGTCTTGCAGCTGCACGCATGGCGGCTCGCGATGGTCGAGTGCAGGATTCACTGGTGATCTATGACACGGTCTCGCCCGGCGCAGGCGAATACGAATCCGCCATCGTGGAGGGGGCCGTACAGGTTCTGTCACTGTCCCGGGGGGAAGCCCCGGCGATTGCACCGGGGGATGCAGTCGAGTCGCTCAAGAAGCGGAGGTCACGGGGCAACGAGACCACGCAGGTCGCGGTGGATCTGCTCATGGTCGAAGCACTCATCGAGGATGAACGTGCCGAGGAGGCGGCCGACCTGGTGAAGAGCCTGGACGAGCGATCGCTGGATGAAACGCAGCGATCGCGAATCGAGACGCTTCGTCTTCGGTGCGCAGCCGGCGATCCGGCAGCCATGGCGGCCGCCGCCTCGACGGTTGCAGGTCAGCGCCGACCGGAAGGTGGAGTCGCCATCGCATCGGCCCTTCGCGATGCCCTTGCCCGCCTGTCGGAAGTGGAACAACGCACCGGCGTGGAACATGCACAATCCGTCTACCGGGATGAAGTACTTCCACTGGCGGAGGCGATGCAGGAGTGGCTCGGGGGGATGAATGTCGATGATCCCGAGGCCGGCCTTCTCGTCGTCGAGGGTCTTCGTAAAAGTGGTCGCCACGCCGAGGCCATCGAGTTCATGACGGGTTCCTTGTCGGATCGCCGCGATTCCGGCCAGGTGCTCTTCGAGCGAGCCGAGTGCCTGCATGCACTTGGATCCGAGGACCAGCTGGCGGAGGCCATGGGAATCTACAGGAGGTTGTCACGGGTGGAACGCGAGCAGGCGCCGCGCCGATGGTGGTGGAGCCAGTTGCGCATGCTCGAGACGCTCTCACTCCTGGATCGAAACGTGGATCAAATCGCTCCGCGGATCCGCCAGTTGCTGGCCGAGGATGATTCCCTGGGAGGAGCCGACATCCGTCGCAGGTTCGAGAACCTGCTTGCACGGCACCAGTAGAAGATCGTATTCGCTCTCAGGAAGCCTTCGTTGCGGGAACCGGGTTCCGCTTGGCGAAGGACTTGAGAAGCGCCCGGCGACGATTGTCTCCCTTCAAGCGCTCCTGCAGCTTGCGGAGCGTATCGACCTCGATCTGGCGGACGCGTTCCCGCGTCAACCCGATCTCGAGTCCGATTTCCTTGAGGGTCAGCGGCTCCTGGCCTTCCAGCCCGTAGCGAAGCTTCAGAACACGAGCATCCCGTTCCTCCATGGAGTCGAGCATGCCGAGTACTTCGCTCATCTGCTCTCGACGCAACGTGGAGGTCGTGGGTTCCTCGTGGCGCCGGTCTTCGACCATGTCGGCAAAGTCCATGGGTTCACCGTCTTCACCGGTCGGGAGCTGTCCACGGGACTGGTAGGCCTTCATGGCCCTGAAGAGCACCTTGCGCTTCTTCTCGGGGATGTCCATGACGTGCGCGATCTCGGCGTTGGAGGGCGTCCTTCCGAGCTCTTCCTCGAGTCGACGGTACGTATTCTTCCATCGCGTGATCAGGTCCACCATGTAGGCCGGGATGTGTATTGGCTGCATCGCGTTGATGAGCGTCCGCTTGATGGACTGCTTGATCCACCAGGATGCGTAGGTCGAGAAACGCGCTCCCTGCGCCGGGTCGAAACCTTCGACCGCGCGAATGAGTCCGATGTTCCCTTCCTCGATGAGGTCGGACAGGGGAAGGCCGCGATGGGTGTAGTTCTTGCCGATCGATACCACGAGCCTGAGGTTCGCCCGGATCATGTGATCCTTGGCTTCCATGCTTCCTTCATTGATGATCAGCCAGCCGAGCTTCTTCTCCTCCTCGGCTGTCAACAGGGGAGTCCTGTTGATCTGCTTGAGATACAGTTCGAGATCACGGTCGGACGTACGTCGTGCCATTGTGCACCCTTCATCTGGACTGCTGCCAACGTGATCCAAGGAGGGGTCGTTGCCGCCTCGGGGCGGGCATCCCTCCGGCCTGGATCGCCGGCATGCAGCGTGTTCTAGATTTCACGGGTGGCGAGCCACCCTCTCCAACTCCATTGCATCCATCCGTTGGACAGTCTCCGGCGGTTGCAATGGCATCCGGACTTTTTCCCAACTTCCTGCTTGACTGCGTGAAAATCCGCATACAAAGCCACCATCGGGTAAGCGTGGACCCCGCTTTTGGACATGCAAGGGGCTTTGGCAATGAACGATGTTTCCAACGGACCCCTGCCGGCACAGAGCGCATGACCCGAACTCGAAGGGGTCCGGGAACCGATTTCGAAGGGGTGAAATGTCGTTTTTCGACTCATGGCGGAGAGTGAATCGAGCCTAGGATGGAGGCTGGAGACCAGTGATGAGCCGTGACCTGTCCGACTTTCTTGATGAATGGCCCCGCGAGCCGGGGACCTTCCAGGTTCGCCAGGTGGAGGGAAACGACGGTCGTCCACTCATCCAGGTCAGGATCGACATGGGTATTGCGCAGATGGAAGTCGACGGGCGACCTGACGGGATGCCGTCGATTCTCGATCGGCTCGATCATGAGCAGGAGCCGTCCATGTCACTCGACCCCGAGATCTGTCGCGAACTCAGGTCGGAAGCGGTCCTGGTCCATCACCGGTACGTCGCCTTGTTCCAGCTGAAGCAGTTCGAGAAGGTGGCCAGGGATGTTCAGCACAATCTCCGCATCCTCGACATCTGTGGTCGGTTTGCCAGCGAGGAGCGTGATCGCACCGCCATGGAACACCTTCGCCCGCAGATTCTCACCATGGGGGTCCGGGCCGAGGCCGAGGCGGCCATGGCTCGAAAGCAGCCCCGCGAAGCGATGGAGGTCATCGACCGGGGACTCGCGGAACTCACGACGATTCTCGGTCCCCAGGGTATCGAGCACAGCAACGAGGTCCAGTTGCTGCGTGGCATGCGGGATCTCCTTGTCAGGAGGCTGCCTCCTGCACAGCGAGTCGAACTCGAGCAACGTCTTGCGCAGGCCCTCGAAAAGGAGAATTACGAACTGGCCGCCATCCTCCGGGACGAGCTGAGGATGCTCAAGGACTGAAAGCCGGGTACCCTGTAGGGTCCATGACAACCATGACCGATCTCAAGAAGACACCGTTCCACAAGGCCCATGTTGAGCATGGTGCCAAGCTCGTCGAATACACGGGCTGGGAGATGCCGCTTCTCTACACCTCGATCATCGAGGAACATCGCCAGGTCCGCGAGGCCGGTGGACTCTTCGACGTGTCCCACATGGGTCGCTTCACCTTCAAGGGTCGTGATGCGGGTCGCTTTCTCGACCGGGTCTGCACCCGCGACATCGCGAACATGCAGGATCGACAGGTCAGGTACGCCCTCGTCTGCAACGAGGAGGGTGGATGCCGTGACGACGTGCTCGTCTACAGGCAGTCTGAAACCGAATACACGATGGTCTGCAATGCCGCCAACAGGTCGAAGCTCGTCGATCATTTCGCGGAGGTGAAGGGAGACCTCGTCTATCGCTTCGCGGACATCACCGACAAGACGGCGATGGTCGCGCTGCAGGGCCCGAAGGTGATGGATGTGCTTGCCGGTTTCTCGAAGGAGATTCCGACGCTGAAGCGCTACCGGTTCACCGAGAAGTCGCTCTTCATCGCGAAGTTCCTCGTGTCGAGAACCGGCTACACCGGGGAAGACGGTGTCGAGGTCATTCTTCCGGCCTCGATGGCCGGCAAGGCCGTGGACATGATTCTCAAGAACATGGACGAAGGCGCCATCATGCCATGTGGACTCGGCGCACGTGACTCGCTTCGACTGGAGGCGGGAATGGCCCTGTATGGACACGAGATCGACGAAACGATCGATCCGTTGACTGCGGGCCTCGACTTCGCCGTCTCGCTCGAGAAGGGCGGGGACGGCTTCATCG
This sequence comes from Phycisphaerae bacterium, assembly GCA_002722935.1. GTDB lineage: Bacteria > Planctomycetota > Phycisphaerae > Phycisphaerales > SM1A02 > SP202. The sequence continues at coordinate 6,002 of PBMX01000019.1, forward strand.
GCCAACAGGCGCTTCGTGAGATCGCGGCGTCGAGTGATCGACGACGCCTCGTGGGACTCAGGTTGGAAGGTCGTCGAGCCGCGAGGCAGGGCATGCAGGTTCTCGCCGGATCCGGGACCGTGGGAGCCGTGACCAGCGGCTGCCTGAGTCCGACGCTCGATGCATCCATCGCGATGGCCATCGTCGAGCAGGCTTCGTCGAACGAGGGCACCACGCTCCAGGTCGACCTCGGCCGACAGGTCGTCGAGGCCACCGTCGTTCCCATGCCGTTCTATTCACGATAGATCGCGGGAGGTTCAGCTCTCGTCCGCGTCCTTGGCAAGCCTGCGCTCGAGTTTCTTCACGCGCTTGGCGAGTTCACTCAGGTGCATGGCGGCCAGGGCGTTCCGCTTGGCCATGTCCGCATCGATGGCCGGGGCGCCACCGATGACCGATCCGGGCTCGATGTCTCCGACGATTCCGGTCTGGGCGAGGGCCTGTACTCCGTCACCGATCGAGATGTGTCCCGTCACGCCGGTCTGGCCCCCCAGCACCACGTAGTTTCCGACATCGACCGAGCCGGCGATCCCGACGAGTGAAACGAGCAGGCAGTGCGAACCGATGGTCGTCCCGTGCCCGATGGAAATGAGATCTGCGAACTTCGTTCCGGCGCCGATCCGGGTCGATCCCATGGTGGCGCGTTCGATGGCACAGCCACCACCGATCTCGACGTCGTCCTCGAGCACGACGTTTCCATCCTGGGGAATCTTGTGATGGGCGCCTTCGTGCGTCGCGAAACCAAAACCATCCTGCCCGATCACGCTGTTGCCGTGGATGATCACGCGACTGCCCAGTTCACTCCGGTCGTAGACGGTGACGTTCGGGTAGAGAATGCAGTCGTTCCCCATCACGACGTCCTTCCCGACGTAGACGCCCGGGTAGAGGTGACACCCCGTCCCGATGGTGGCGCCCTGTTCGATCGTGACACCGGGATGGACCCGTGTTCCTTCGCCGATCGAAGCCGTTTCATGGATGACGGCAAGTTCGCTGAGGCGTCCATCCTCGCACCGCATGGGTTCCGGATGCTCCCGGAAGCCGTGGAGTTCGACCATGGCGTTTCGGAAGGCGAAGTATGGATCCTCGCAGACGAGCCGAGTGATTCCCTCGGGGCAGGCCTCGTCGGGCGCGATCAGGACGGCTGTCGCCTCGGTCGTCTCCAGGAACCGGGTGTACTTCCTGTTGGCCAGGAAGGTGATGTCGCCGGGCCCGGCCCTGTTGATGGCGGCGCAGCCATTGACGACCTGGGCACCATCTCCGTGGACGGTCGCCCCGAGGCTCCGGGCAAGTTGGTCTAGCGTCTGTCCCATGGGATCTCGAGGGGAACCTATCGTGAGGCACGACAGGGGTCAATCAGGGCCCTGCCGTGCAGCCCCAGCAGGTGCGGGGTATCCTCCGGATCGCATGCCACGACTTCCCGTCCAAGCCGTGATTCTTCTTGCGATCGTGGTGTTCGGAGCCATTGATCGGGTGGTTATCGCCGCTGAAGCCTCCAGGGAATCACTCCAGGACGAGCACCTGGCGGATCGCCCGGTCTCATCGATCAGTTTCAAGGGTCTGGAGCGGGTATCCGAGCAGAAGATCTGGAACAACATTCGATCCCGGGTCGGTGGGGCCTACGATCCCAAGACGGCCAGTGCCGACGTGGAATTGCTGACCAGGCTCGGTGATTTCAACAGCATCGACATCGAGGCCACGCTCGAGGATGACGGGACCGTTTCGCTTGTCTACGTCTTCGAAGAGCAGCAGCAACTTGGTGAGGTCCAGGTCGTCGGGAACCGGGTCCTGACGGACCAGGTGCTGCTTGGGCCTACGGGCCTGAGCAGGGGATCGCCTCGCGATGATTTCCTCATCGAGCGGGGTATCCGCGAAATGCAGGATCTCTACCAGGAAAAGGGCTACTACCTCACCGAGGTTTCCATTGACAATGCCCAGCTGGACGAGAACGGCATCCTGATCTTCGAGGTGGTCGAAGGGCCCCGCGTCCGTGTGCATGCCATTGAGTTCGAGGGCAATGTCAGCGTGCCCGACAAGCTTCTCTACCCTGAGATCAAGACCAGGACCTGGTTCCCCTTCTTCCGAAGAGGTGAACTGGATACCCAGATGCTCAAGCGGGATGTCTCGACACTCGATTCCTACTACAAGGACCGGGGCTATCTGCATGCAAGGGTCGACAGGACGATCGAGATCAGTCCCGATCAGCGTGAAGCCAAGGTGGTCTTTCTCATCGACGAAGGCCCCGAGTTCACGGTCGGCCAGATCACGGCGACCGCGAAGTTCGCGGATGAGGCGCTTGAGGTCTTCTCGACCGACCAGTTGAAGGGGTTGATGGAGTTGAAATCCGGTGACCGGTACATGGCGAACATCCGCAGTAGATCCGAGGACCAGTTGAAGGCCGCCTATGGAACGCTGGGGTACCTGGATGCCACCGTCACCCTCCTCCCGGTCCACAGCGCCTCCTCGAACGAGGTCAACATCATCATCGAGATCAGCGAGGGAAAGATCGCCGATGTCGGGCTGATCAGGATCCACGGCAACTTCCTGACGAAGGACAAGGTGATTCGCCGCCACGTCGGTCTGCAGCCGGGGCGGCGATACGACGCCGTTGAACTCGAGTTGTCCGAGACCAGGATCAAGCAGACCCAGCTGTTCAATGACGTCAAGATCACGGTGCAGCAGGAGGACGAGAATCACCCGGAACAGCGGGACGTGCTCATCGAGGTACAGGAGAAGAACACGGGCTCCTTCAATTTCGGTGTCGGATTCGGTTCCGATTCAGGTGTCCTCGGCCAGATCTCGCTTGTCCAGAACAACTTCGACATCGCGGATGTTCCGGAGACGTTCGGGGAACTGTTCCGCGGGCGGGCGTTTCGCGGAGCCGGCCAGCAGTTCCAGATGAGCTTCCAGCCCGGCGACGAGATCTTCGCATACGACATCAGCCTCACCGAGCCTCGCATCTTCGAGACCGACTTCGCCCTTTCCGGCAGCGGCGGGTATCTCCGCCGTGTCTATCGCGACTACGACGAGACGAGGCTTTCGGCGAACACGGCATTGAGCCGTCGCTTCGGTGATGTATGGCTGGGTTCACTGGGGGTGAACGTTGCACACGTCGAGCTGGAGGATTTCGGATTCAACACGCCGATCCAGATCCGGGAGGACAAGGGGCCCGACCAGCTCTACGGGGTGGTCGGGAAGTTGACTCGAACAACCATCACGACGCTGTCCCGCCCCGGGAAGGGGAGCAGGTTCGAATTTGGTTTCGCCCATTACGGTTTCATGGGTGACGTCGAGTTCAACAAGGCCCGGGTCGATTACACGACCTACCTCACGGTGAGTCGAGATTTCCTCGGGCGCATCTCCACGCTCCGCCTCGACGCATCGGCCGGCGCGATCCTCTCGGGCAGGGCGCCGACCTACGAGCGGTTCTACCTTGGCGGCCGGACGCTTCGAGGCTTCCAGTTCCGCGAGGTCAGTCCGAAGGGAACACCGGCGAATCCCGGCGGTGCCACCGACATTCCCATTGGCGGTGATTACATGATCTTTCTCGGCGGCCAGTACCAGTTCCCGCTGCTGAGCAGCGTCCTGGACGGGGTCTTTTTCATCGATTCGGGTACCGTCAACGATGATTTCGGCTTCGAAGCCTACCGGGTAAGTGTCGGGCTGGGAATACGCCTCTACATCCCACAGCTTGGCCCGACCCCGATGGCCTTCGATTTTGCCTTTCCTCTCCGAAAGCAGGACAATGATGAGACGGAGGTCTTCAGCTTCTCGGCGGAGCTGCCCTTCTGAGGGATGGATCATCTGCGGCCTTCTACAACCCCGAATCGGGACAACGCACCATGCTGCACCAACTTCGAATCAACGCCACTGCTCTCGTAGTCATCGCTGGAATTCTCGGCATCGTCATGGCCTGGCCTGCCGAGGCGAATCGAACGGCCTCCGTGGGCCCGACGGTCGTAGCGACGGTCGACATGCAACTGGTCATGAACGGTCTCTCCGAGCGTGCTGATCTCCAGGTCGACCTTGCCGCCAACTCACAGGCGATCGAGTCGGAGGAGAAGAGGCGTGCCGAGGAAATCGAGCGACTTGCCAAGGAACTCGAGGACGTGGTCGACGGGTCTCGCCGTACCAGCCTCCAGGACGAACTGGACCTGAAGATTCTCCAGCGGATGGCATGGCTTCGGTTCACCCAGCAGGAGATCGACATCGAGAAGTCGCTGATGCTCGAGAACCTCTACAGGAGCATGCAGTCGGCGGCGAAGGAACTGGCGGAGATCGAGGGAATCGACATCGTCATCATCGATGATTCCGGGCAGGGGTTCGACCTGCTGCCCAACTCGCAGTTGTCCCGGGAGGGTCAGGTTGCCCAGCAGATGACCTCGCGCCGGGCTCTCTACAGGGATTCGGCGATCGACATCAGCGAGGACCTGATCATTCGCATGAACAACGACTACGCAGCATCAACGGGCACTCGCTGATTTCCAGCGGTACCCGGTTCGGAGACCATCACACCATGAAACTCTTCACTTCACGCAACCGGACACTCCTGATGTCATCATGCATTCTCGCGCTGGCGGGATTCATGGTCGGGGTCCAGGCATTGGCTGTTCACGCCCTGCCGCTTCTTTCACCCGCAGTGGTCGCGACGGTCGACCTGGAGACGACCATCAACAGCCTCGATGAGTGGGCCGACATGCTCGCTTCGGAGACGGGCATCAGTGACGGACTCCAGTCCGAGGTCAAGCGTCGACAGGATGAGATCGAGATGCTCGAGGCCGACCTCGAAGACTATCCATCAGGCAGCGACAAGTTCAAGGAGGCCTTCAAGAAGTACCAGATGGCCGGGATCGAGCTCCAGGGATACGTCCAGTTCCAGCAACTCAAGAGCCAGCAGCGGACAAGCGAACTCATTCTCGATCTCTACGAGGAGATCAAGTCGGTTGCACACCAACTGGCGGATGAAAATGGCTACGACATCATCCTGATGAACGATTCGGTACTCGAGATTCCCGAGAATCCCGAGAACATCCTTCGTGAAATATCCAATCGGCGGATTCTCTTTGCGCGAACGGAGATGGACATCACCGACCAGTTGATCCAGCGGATGAATGCCGACTACCAGGCTTCAGCGGATTCGAAGTGACCCCGGACGGTCAAAGCACTGGTTCCACCGGCGGCATCCAGGTCACAACCGGTGAGCTGGCGGGCATGCTCGGTGCGACACTGGAGGGGCCGGAGGATCTCCTCCTCGACGGGGTGGAGGCGCTCCATGCAGCCGGCACATCGGACCTGAGTTTCATCACGAGCGAAAATTATGCCGATCGGTGGGCGGAATCCTCGGCCGGGGCTGCACTGGTGTCGGAAGGCGTCACGGTCCCGGGACACGACGCATCGGTGAGGGCCCTGCTGATCGTCCCGGATGCGGAACTGTCGATGATCGACGTACTTGAACGGCTTGCTCCTGAAGTCGTTCCGCCCCCGCCCGGGGTCGATGAGACCTCGTCGGTGCATCCGAGCGTGGAACTCGGCGCGGGTGCATGCATTGGACCGCATGTGTCGATCGGGGCCAACTGCGTGCTGGGCGATGGTGTCGTCATCGAGGGAGGGGCTCGCATCGGGAATGATGTCCAGGTCGGCGAAGGGACCTGGATCGGCTTGAACGCGGTGGTCGGTGATCGCGTATCCATCGGTGCACGCTGCAGGCTGCATTCGTTGACATGCCTTGGAACGGATGGTTTCGGCTTCCGCCCGGCACCCGATGGAAAGGGACTTCGACGGGTACCGCATGTCGGGACGGTTCATCTCGGTGATGACGTAGAACTGGGGGCTGGAACCTGCGTCGATCGTGGAAAGTTCGGAGTGACGTCCATCGGCAACGGATCGAAACTCGACAACCTCGTCCAGGTCGCTCACAACGTGAGGATCGGGTGTCACTGCGTCGTGGCCGCCCAGGCGGGATTCGCAGGATCGGTCACGGTAGGTGACTGGGTCCAGATCGGTGCCCAGGTGGGCGTCGCGGATCATGTGTCCATCGGTGACGGGGCCCGTGTCGGTGCGAAGGCCGGAGTCATGAGGGATGTCCCGGCAGGAACCTCCGTGCTGGGCACTCCTGCGGATGAAAGCAGGAAAATTTTGCGTCAGGTCTCCTGCCTTCGTAAACTACCCCAATTCATGGCGGCCCAGGGGTCGCAGGAACGTCGGGGGGACGACGCATAGGCGGGTGCAGGTGCGTTTTCGTCCGGTACGGTGGAGGCTCCATCCATGGAGACCAGGACAGTTGAGCCCGGATCCGGCGAGCAGCGTGATTCTTCGACCAGGTCGACGAAGCAGCACACCCTGCAGGCCCCCATCACCGTGGCAGGCCCGGGGCTCATGCACGGGCAGGAAGCCATCGTCACCATCGATCCTGCGCCTCCGGGACACGGAATCGTCTTTGAACGCGTGGACCTGGAGCCACCGGTACGGATTCCGGCACACGTCAAGCATGCCATCGATCGAGATCGCAGGACGGCCCTGAAGAAGGGGGAAGGCGTGGTCGAGACGATCGAGCACTGCATGTCGGCTCTTGCAGGCTACGAGATCGACAATGCCCTCATTCGCATCAATGGTCCCGAAATGCCCCTCGGTGACGGTTCGGCCCTGCCATGGATCGAGCCCATGCAGGAAGTGGGACGCGTAGAGCAGGACAGCGAGCGCCGCCTGTACAGGGTCACCCAGCCGATCATCATCGAGGAGAACGGTTGCGTCCTGGCCGCCTTTCCGACGGACCGACGGCAGATGCAACTGCTCTATGAACTCGATTACGGCGCAAACTCCGATCGAATCGGTCGCCAGGCGTGCAGCTTCTCATTGGGAGTGGATGATTACTCCGCGGAACTCTCTCCGGCCCGAACCTACAGCCTCAGGGAGGAGGCGCAGGCGCTCTGGGACCAGGGATACTGCAGGCACCTGAGTCCAAGTGAAGTCCTGGTCATCGGCGAGGACGGACCAATCGAGAATGAACTGCGTTTCCACAACGAGCCGGTCAGGCACAAGGTGCTGGACATGCTCGGCGATCTCTATCTCGTCGGAGGTGAGATCCAGGGCCGGTTCGTCGCTTCCCGGAGCGGCCATACACTGAATCGACGCATGTGCGAACTGATCATCGAGCAGGACCGCCTGCTCCAGTCGGAGGAACCGGGTCCCGACCATCCTGCCATGGACATCCGGACGATTCGCCGGATCATGCCGCACCGCTACCCGATGCTCCTTGTCGACCGGGTTCTCGAGATCGATGGAGACCGCCGGGCCGTCGGCGTCAAGAACGTTTCCATCAATGAACCATTCTTCGAGGGTCACTACCCCGAAACTCCGATCATGCCCGGCGTACTTCTCGTTGAAGCCATGGCCCAGCTCGGCGGCCTCCTCCTGAGCCAGAAACTCGAGCACACGGGGAAGATCGCCGTGCTCCTGAGTCTCGATCGCGTCAAGCTGCGACATCCCGTCACCCCGGGGGACCAGGTCGTGCTCGAGACGGAGACGATCCGTGCAACCAGCAGGACCGCCTCCATCCGCGGGACGGCTTCCGTCGGCGGCAAGCTCGCGGCGGAGGCGAATATCCGCTTCATGATGGTTGATGGTGACCAGGAATGACGATGCTGCATCATCCGAGGAAAGCACGATGACGATACACGAGACAGCGACGATTGATTCAAGTGCCAGGATCGATCCAAGTGTCGAGATCGGGCCCTACTGCGTGATCGGTCCGAACGTCGAACTTGGTGCCGGGTGCAGGCTTCATGACCATGTCTCCATCCAGCGAGACACGACCATCGGTGAAGGCAACTCCTTCCATCCCTACTGCGTCATCGGCGGCGATCCACAGGATCGCAAGTACGACGGCGAGCAGACGATGTGCCAGATCGGTGACGGAAACGAGATTCGCGAGCACGTGACGATCCACCGGGGAACAGCCAATGGCGGCTCGGTCACGGCCATCGGCGACGGGAACCTGCTCATGGTCGGCTGCCATGTCGCCCATGACTGCAGGATCGGCAACGAGGTCGTCATCGCCAACCAGGTCATGCTCGCCGGCCATGTCTACATCGAGGATGGAGCGAGCATCGGCGGCGGGGCCGGAATCCATCATTTCGCCACCATCGGAAGTTGTTCCTTCGTCGGCGGGCTTGCACGAATATCCCGGGACGTGCCGCCGTACATGATCGTCGAGGGCCATCCAGCCGAAGTCCGGGCACTGAACGTCATCGCGCTGGCCCGTCGAGGCTACGAACCCGGGCACATCGAGGCCCTGAAGGAATCCTTCAAGCGCCTCTTCAGGGGCAACGGCTCGGTCTCCGAACACACCCGCTCACTCCGGGTCGAGTTTGCGGATGTACCGGCGGTACTCAGGCTCTGTGATTCGATGGATGCATCTTCCGACGGAACCCATGGCCGGGCGCTCGAGTCGCGACGGAAGGATGACAAGTGGTCCGGCAAGGTGGAAGCCGAGTCTCGCTGATCATCCACGGACCTGACGCAGCCGTTACTCAGTCGAGTTCGTCGTCGTCATCATCATCGTCATCGTCATCGTCGTCCAGGTCGACGTCGTCGTCGTTGAAGGCGTCATCGCCTGTGTCGGCTTCATCACCATCGCCATCGTCACCGTCGTCCTCATCCTCGTCATCGTCGAGGTCGTAGGGTTCGTTGACATCGAGTTCATCCTCATCGTCACCCTCGAGGTCGGAATAGTAGTCGTCTTCATCTTCGATCGGGCCTGCGACCGGAACCGGAGTCCCGGTCCATTGCGCCGTGTCGATGTTTCCTGGAACGCCTGGTGCTTCAATCGTCGAGGCCATGTCATGCTCTCCTCGATCAGGAACTCGAATCTACTGCCCGGGCCAGCCGGGCATCGGTACAAGGTCGACCGATTCGGCGGTCTCGAGAACGAGACACGTGCCGTTCGATCGTGCTGCGCGGATTCTACTCTCGAGCGGATAGAGGTCAAACAGGTCGAGCAGCCGCCCTTCATCATCAAGCATGTGGACGCGGTAGAGATGCCGTCGTCCGTGCGGGCCGCCTGTCCCGGGCAGGTGCGTGATCGACTGGAGGTAGGTCAGCAGGATCCATCCGCGTTCATGTTCCAGCAGGAGTTCGTGTTCCAGGTCGCCTGGAAGGCTGTCGCCACCGATCAACGCCCCGTCGTGATCATGAACGGCCATGCCGCCTTCGCGGAGCAGGGTGAATCCGCCGGGCCGGACATCCATCTGCATGGCGACCCCGTCATCCCTGTTGGCGGGGCTTTCAAGGAGGCCGTTGATCCGACCATTCGAGAGGGAGAGGCGGACCAGTTCGTCGGTCGCGTCCAGGACGACGAGGCTGCTTCCCGTGGCCCAGGCGTGTCGGGTTTCGAGCAGATCCGGGGAGGTGTTGATCCAGTCGACACGTGTGCCGGGCCATCCGACCAGGGCGATGCCGCTGTCTCCGCCGAGTACCAGGTCATCAAGAGGTGATCGGGCAAGCCAACGTACATCACCGATTTCCTCGGGCCATTGGATCTGCTGCACGTTCAGGTTCCCGGTATCGACATGGTAGACGACCGGGTCCGCATTGCTCACGGCAAGGGGGTGATCCGAATCGGGATCGGGTCCGACTGCAAGAAAGCCGCCGGGCCATGGAAGCAGATCGTGGACCACGCGGAGGGGCAGCGTCGTGTGCCTCCATGATGGATTGCCTCCGGGATCAGCCAGGACTCCGACGTTCCCGTCACTCCGGACGAAGGAGATGACCTCACTGTCAGCCGTGACGAGCAGTTCATCGGGTTCGACCATGTGTCCACTGGGCCTGATGGCCTGTCGGATGGCTGCGCCGGCATCGAGGGGCGGGAAGACTTCACCGATGTCCTCGATTCCACCGGTGTGCTCACCCGTCGCATCGTCAATCACCATCAACTCGATGCGACCACCCGCGTTGGTTCCAAGCAGGATGGTGCGCCCATCAACCTGCTGAAGGATCGAGTCGATCGCCATGGCGACGGGCTTTTTCCAACGTACCTGGAGGGTCTCGTGATCGAACGCCATGAGTTCATCGCTCGTGGCGACCAGGAGCATGTCCGTGGTCATCCTGGAACGTGAAGCCGGATCGGGCTCGACGAGACGACCGGGAAATGTCAATGCCTCGCCGAGGATGCCGGTGGAAGGACTGCTGCCTTCCAGGCGTTCGATGCGAGCAAGGATGTCCCCCGGGACAGTGGGCCCCGTTTGATCGGCCAGCGGCCGTTCACCGTGATGCCCGGTCCATCCCGAGACCAGTGCTCGAGCGGTGTCGAATCGTTCCTCTGCCAGAAGCAGTTGTATCGTCGCAGGCAACCGGTCGGCGAGGATTCGTGAGCCGGGTTTCCAGCGAAGATTCCATCGCGCGGTGGCGACTTGTTCTTCAACCGTCCGGCCTGCAAGTGATTCACCTCGCTGGTCGAGGCTCATGTCAAGGTCATCGATACCCGCCAGTCGTTGCCTGGCCCACATCGATCCAGGGGCATGCACATGGTTCTCGACGTGCCAGGCGTCACCGAGTTCATCATCGTCGAGGATCGCCATCCAGTGACCGATCGCCTCCCGCGGAGCCGAGTCATGAAGCCAGTCGCCCAGTGCCAGCCTGGCCTTCAGGCGCTGCGAGGATGTTGTCGCCGTCCGTCTGATCAGATCCGAGACGAGATCGCCCTCGGGATCCTCGCCCGGTTGAAGTCGATTCATCGTGGCGACCAGGTGTTCAAGAAGCTGATCGCGGGTGGTCTCGTCTCCAGGAAGCGTTTCCAGCAGATCCAGCATGTCGCCTGCCACCTCGACCAGAAGCGGGTTGTTCCCGCTTCGGGAAGCAAGCCTGACGAGATCCATTCGTGGTTCCATCGATTCCGGGCGTGTCGAGATCCGTTCCAGGAGTGCTGCTTCAGCACGCTCGAAGGCCGTGTAGGTTTCCAGTGAAGTCGGCCCCGCGACGATCAGCAGTGGACCTGCCAGAAGGGCGTTTCCGGACCGGGGAATGTCCAGTTCCGCCAGGACCGTTCCGGATGCGCTGTCCAACTGGAGGATGCGATCCTGCATGGGAATGATGATGCTGTTCTCGAGGAGCTGGACACGGCCTGCGACATCCTCCTCGGATTCGTTCCACTGGTATCGCCAGAGCGGGACATCGAGGGCATCGGCCTTGAAACAACGGAGGTCCAGTCCGACCGAGAAGACGTGGGTGCCGTCCGAGAGCAGGTACAGGGGTTCGTTCCATGAAGGTGAGTTGACCAGTGACCATGAGTCGAGGACCGCTCCAGTCTCGGGATCGAGGAGAAGAAGTCTTCGTCCATCCGGAGCGTGTACGAGAAGTCCTCGGGGGATACGAACCGGCTGGATGGATGTATACGGCCGCATCCGGGTCTCGAAGGTCTCGGGATCCGGTGGAACCATGCGTTGCAGCCAGAGCAGTTCACCGCTTGAAGCATCGATGGAGGCTACGGCTCCCGTGGCCGTCTGAACATGGATTTGATCATGTTCCGGCAGGGGCATTGAAACAGCCTGCTCCATGTTTCTCCGGAGTTGTCCGGATGAGGCGATCCATCGCGACCAGAGCACTTTCCCGAGAACAAGGTCGATTGCGACGAGTGATTCGCTCAGAAGTTGCTGTCGACTGAGACGTCGGGCCATGACGTAGACGATTCCCTCGTGGATCACGGGTGAAGTGCAGGGGAACAGGTCGGTCGACATCGGTATGTCGGGATTGTCGTCGAGAATGACCGACCAGCGGAGCCTGCCCGTGTCCGCATCAAGACAGAGAATCGCACCATCACTCGATCGTTCATCGCCGTAGTTGATCCCGGCGTTGGTGACGATGAACCGTCCATCGATGGCGACCTCGTTCATTCCATTGGGTCGCTCGTTGGGATCAAGCGTGAAATCGGCCTGCCGGTGCCTGTACTGCCATTGTTCCTGGCCTGTCAGCACGTCGAAGGCGATCACGTCCCTGCCGAGGTTCAGGATGACCGAGTCACCATGGATGGTCGGGGGGGAAGTCGTGTACCAGCCTGATCGAGTCCTTGCCAGCAGACTGTCGCTCGCACCTCTCGCGAGCCGGCTCGGAATGCCGAATCGCCGTGCAAGGAGGCTGTCATCGAGGTCAGCCGACCAGATTGAAAGGCCCACGAGCTGCTCGATGTCCGAGGGTGGACCGGTGTCATGAATCGTCGTCGAAGCCAGCGGCGAGGTCTGGAAATCCCACTGTTCGATCGCTTCGAGCCAGGGTTCACCGTTCGGACCAAGAGCAGTCAGCGCTTGCCGGTGTCGATCGAGTGCGATTCCGTCGCCAAGCATGGCAGCTGCCATGGCCAGTCCATGGTGAATGATGGCCAGGCTCTCTTCGTTCACATCGGGGTGCATCAATGCACGTCGAAGTCGCTGGATCCCTCGACCCGCTGCTCCAGCCTCGATGTCACGCTGCCCGAGCATGAGCAGCGCAGTGAGACCCGCCGGAGCAAGTTCCCAACGCTGCGCGATATCCAGGAGCTCGTTCCGCTCCAGCGCCGCATCGGCGATCGAGGTGCATTGCCTGCGCCATGCCTCGAGCAGGGCCGGATCATCACGCAGCCGTTGAAGGATCGACGCTCGAATACCCTGAAACCAGTCTCCATCTTCATCCACCGCGACGACACGTCCGGCGGAGTTCTCGAGCAGTTCCTGAAGACGCATCGCGGCCCCGCCTGGATCGGTTCGTGCCAGTTGATCCGCTGCGTGGAGTTGGTCCAGGCCGGTCGGTGATTCATCGACGTAGACCGGGTTGTCCTGTCCACCGGCCGAGGCAATGGCCAGGAGCACGGCGAAGAGACTCGGAATGATGGGTGGGATCGACATGCCGGTTGAGGTGATTCTAGGTCGACGGGCGGCTCGTGGTAGAGTGCCCTCATGCAGTGTTTGAACCGTATCCTCGTCCTGCTCCTGCTGGGCCTGATTCCCCTGGCGGGGTGCGCCCCGGCCCCGTCGATCGCCGTCGAATCGGTCGAGGTCGTCGGTGAACTCGATGGTGCCGCGGCCCTCGCCTTCAATGGAACCATCCTGAACGAGCATGATCAGACGCTGCGACTCCTGGAGTTCGACTACACCTTGTCGATGCATGGTCGCCAGGTCTACCAGGGTCGACATGCGGCCGAGATGACCCTCATCGATGGTTCGAAACGGACGTTCACCCTTCCAGCCTCCTTCCCGTTCCTGAAGGCGGACTACAGGGGGCTCGGTTTCCTGCCCGATTCATCGCACTGGTCCATGTCGGGAACGCTCGTGTACCTCGGTGAAGGAGTCCTTGCCGAAACCTTCCTGGATATGGGAATCCGTCCCTCGGTCGCATTCAGCGCCTCCGGTGAACTGGAATGGCCCTCCAGCAGGACGGCATCGAATCGCTGAATCGTCCGCACAAGCCCTTCACTTCCTACATGCCGTGACTGCAGCCGAAACGCACCATGTGCTGCAACCCGACCAGTTGCATGCCAACTGGCGAGGTTGATGTCGCATCATCCTGAATGCCTTCCCCAAGTGGGCCGATGTCATGCATGGACCCTTGTGGTCGACCTGCTGGAGCCGCCATGCGCCTTGATGATCTTCTTCGGGAAGCCGATGCCCTTCATGCCTCCGATCTGCACCTGGTGCCCGGACATCGACCGATGGTCCGTGTCCATACGCAGATCGAGCCCATGGATGCGCCGATTCTTCGCACGGAGGATGTCCAGCGATGCTTCGAGGCGATGGCCAGCGAAGCCCAGAGGGCACGGTTCGATGAATGCGGCGACATGGACTTCTCACACGAACTCGAAGGACTGGGGCGATACAGGGTCAACGCGCACAGACAGCGGGGGACGATCGCGCTGGCGCTTCGGATGGTGCGGAGCGAGGTTCCCGAGCTCTCCTCGTTGAACCTGCCCTCGACCGTATCGAATCTCACCCGCCTTCCCCGTGGACTGGTTCTCGTTACCGGAGATACGGGTTCGGGCAAGTCGACCACGCTGGCCGCGATGATCTCGGCGATGAACCTTCGCGCACGGCATCACGTGATCACGCTGGAGGACCCCATCGAGTACAGACTCGAATCCGAGCAGTGTCTCATCGAACAGCGGGAGCTGGGCCAGGACATGTCCTCCTTCTCGTCCGGTTTGAAGCATGCGCTTCGACAGGACCCGGACATCATTCTCGTCGGCGAGATGCGCGACCTGGAAACGACGGCCCTCGCGATGTCGGCCGCCGAAACCGGGCACCTGGTGCTTTCGACACTGCATACGGTCAACGCGAGCCAGACGGTCGAGCGGATCATCGACATGTATCCCGCCGGCCAGCAGAACCAGATCCGCGCGATGCTCGGGAACACGCTGCAGGCGGTCGTGTCACAGACGCTCTTCAGGAGAATCGACATGGAAGGCATGATTCCCGCCGTCGAACTGCTGCTCTGCACGCCGGCCGTCCGGAACATCATCCGCGAGTCGCGCACGTTCGAAATACCGAATGTCATCGAGACGAGTCGGGCGGTCGGCATGATCAGCCTCGATGCCTCGATCACGGATCTCTGCAGGCGCGGTTGCATCAGCCAGGATGACGCCCTGGCAAGGGCCGTCTCGCCGTCGTACGTCTCGCGGCAACTTGCCGCGTAGGACACTTGGACCAGGAGGTGCATGATGCCTCAATTCCGATACCAGGCCCGCCTCGAAGGTGGCCGAATCCAGGCCGGTGTTCTCAGGGCCGACAGCGTGACGGCGGCCACGGCCACCCTGCAGCAGCAGGGACACGATGTCCTGGGACTCGTGCCGCTGGGATCACGGACACCCCGGTGGGCCCGCCTGGTTCGCGCGTTGAACTGGAGCTCGGGCCCCAGCCGGCGCGATGTGCTTGATTTCACGACCCAGCTGGCGGTCATGATCCGGGCGGGCATCAGTCTCCGACATGCACTCGAAGGCATCGCAGAGCAGACGACGAATGCCAGATTCAGGACGATGCTGGTCAACATCCGGAATGACGTCGAATCGGGGCGGCCCTTCTCCGAGGCCATTTCCCGCTACCCGGCCCAGTTCAATGCGCTCTACGTGAACATGGTGCGTGCCTCCGAGATGTCGGGTTCCTTCGCCCGAATGCTCGATCGCATCGCGGCCTTCATGGCCCAGCAGCTGGAAACACGGCGGATGATCGTTTCAGCAAGCGTCTATCCATTCATCATCGCCACGATGGCCATCGGCGTCACGATCTTCCTCCTCACGTTCGTACTGCCGAGATTCGCCGGGGTGTTCGCGGGGAAGGAGGATGTTCTTCCCTGGCCGACGTTGTTCCTCATGGGACTCTCCAGCTGGATGCTCGCCTACTGGTGGGTCCTCCTTGCCGGTTCCGTCGTCATTGTGACGCTGGTGATACTCGCTGCACGTACGAGTGCGGGGCGGGCTCGCATCGACCAGATGCAGCTGGTGGTACCACTGTTCAAGCGCATGTTCCGGGCGCTCTACGTGAGCAGGTCGCTCCAGACGATGGGTGAACTTCTCAATGCCGGTGTTCCCGTACTGGACAGCCTGTCCGTCACCGCAGACATCACGGGGAACACGCAGTACAGGCGGCTCTGGCTGAACGTTCACACGGCCGTGCAGCAGGGCCGGAAGATCCACGAAGAACTTGATCGATCCACCCTGCTGCCCCGATCGGTCAACCAGATGATCAGTGCCGGGGAGGAGTCGGGCAAGCTTTCCGAGGTGCTCCAGGAGATCGCAACCTACTACGCCACGGTGCTCCGTGACGCGATCAAGACGCTGACGAGCATGATCGAGCCGCTCCTGATCATCGTCATGGGATCGGTGGTCGGGTTCATCGCGATGGCCATCATCCTGCCCATCTTCAAGATGAGCGCAATCGTCGGCGGATAGGAGCGCACGCATGCATCGAAGGCCGACAACCATCCCCCGAGGCTTCACGATCGTCGAAACGGCGGTCGCCATCGTCATCATCGGAACAGGGGTTCTCGGTCTCGTGGCAGCCCAGCAGGCCTGGCATGATCAGAGCGCCTGGGCCGAGCGGGCGGCGGTGGCGACTCGGCTTGGAAACGAGATCCGGGAGATGACCTTCAATGTCTCGAGGCATGATCCCGTGACGGGGGCGGCGACCTGGGGGCCGGAATCGAACGAGGTCGGTCTCGAGGATTTCGACGATCTCGATGACTTCGACGGGGCCGACGGCACCGGGCTCGTGCTTTCGGGCTCAGATGGAACCGGTCCGGTCAACGCCATGAGACAGTTGATTCCGGGCATGACGCACTGGACGCAGACGATCCGTGTATTCAACGTCGATCCCGGTGATGTCAACACCGACGTGCTCGATGCCGCGTCCGACATGATGCGGGTGGAAGTCGTCATCGACTGGCAGGGGCCCGGTGAGGCTGAGCCGGTCATGATGACCACGGTGGGTTGGTTGGCGCCAAGGTGAAATGGACCGATTCCATGCATGTCATGCATCCATCCTGTGCCAGGCATCGCGGAGTCGCCTCCGTGCTCGCGATGATGTTCATCGTGCTCTTCGGATCGCTGGCTGCGACGATGGCCGTCGTCGCGCAGGGGAACATGCGGACCGCCCATGCCGCGCTCCGGGTGTCCCGGAGTCTTTCGGCTGCGGAGAGCGGAATGGTGTTCGCGGCTCGTCGCCTGCAGCGGGAGACATCACGTTTCGTGGTCGAGCGAGGAGTCATCGACGAGAACTACGGCGAGCGGCTCTGGTTCGGAACGACGACCGCAGGTGACGGAGTCGTCACGCTCCTGGAGCCGGACGGCTACACGGTGGCCGAACCAAGCGGTCCGGGCCTCATGCATGTGATTCACGACGCGCATCTCCATGCCGACTCGTACCCCGTCGTCCTGGACGATGGAACCGAGATTCCACTCGACCTCGACGAAACCACGGGGGTCATCACGGTACCGCCGATCAGGATCGGTTCCGAGGTTGATGACCCGCATGTTCTCCTGACGTATGAACTGCTCGACGACGGGCGTTTCATCCGCGTAACGAGCGTCGGGGTCGACCAGGGAATTCGAAGGTCGATCCAGATGGACTTCAGGGTGGAGAAGCGGATCGAGTACGCGGTGCTTGCGCCGAACCGGATCATGATCGGCAAGAACGTGCTGGTCGAAGGTCCCATCGGCTCCCTCTATGGAACCGGAGTGGGAGAACTGGATCCGGCCAACGGGGATCCGCTCGTACTTCGAAGCGACTTCTTCGATCTCGATCCACTCGTTCTCGATGGCCGGTTGAACAACCTGCACCAGCAGTTGTCCCTCTTCGACGTTGATGGTGACAACAGGCTTCGCCCCGATCACCCGGTCGAGGCCCAGGGGATCAACGGGTACGCCGAACTCCAGGACCATGACGGAAACGAATACGTCGATGACTTCGACCTGTTCCTGGGAGTCTTCGATACGAACTCCGACGGCCTGGTCGTCTACGACGCCATCCAGGCGGATGCGGCCGGCCTTCCCGGGTTGATCGACGAGTTCACAATCGACCTCCAGTTGGCGAGCCTCATCGACACGGCGGTGCCCGATCGTGATGGAGACGGGCTGGTGATCGAGGGTGGAATGGACCAGTCCCTGGGCTACCTCGACGGCGTCCTGGATGCACGTGACCTGTACGGGAAGGTGCATGGACGACTCGCCTTCTCCGTGGAGCAGGCTGCCTGGGAAGCCGCCAATGGAGCAGGTTGGCAGACGATCGTACAGGGACCGGTGCGAAGCAAAGGCGAGGACGCGCCGGCTCGATTCCTCGTGGAA
>PBMX01000020.1 GCA_002722935.1 Phycisphaerae bacterium
CGGGACCTATTCCTGGAACGGCGTTCCCATCTACCTCAACTGCGACGAGTTCGACTGCGACGGAGGCGATTGCCCGGCGGAGTCCTGTGGTGGTGGAGGAGGAACGGGTGCCTGCTGCATCGGAAACGAATGCGCCGACGGGCTCACGTCCGATGAGTGTTCGGCATTCGGTGGGCAGTACCTTGGAGACGGTACCGACTGCGAATCAAGCAGTTGCGATGGTGGCGACTGTCCCGCCGGTTGGACGGAGGACTGTCAGGGAACCTGCTTCCCCGACTACGTGTATGACGCGTGGCTCGGCGACGGTTACTGCGATGACGGTTCCTACATCCCATCCGACTACGGCTGCGATGAATGCCCGCAGGGTGTGCCCATCTACCTCAATTGCGATGCCTTCAGTTGCGACGCGGGCGACTGCCCCGAGGAGTCCTGTGGTGGCGGGGGAGGAACCGGTGCCTGCTGCATCGATTCCCAGTGCGTGATCTTCACTTCGGAGGAATGCGACCTCTTCGAAGGCGAGTACCTCGGTGATGATGTTCCATGCGAAGCCGATACCTGCGGCTCGCCTTCATGCGAAGGCGATGTCAACATGGACGGCACGGTCGGGGTCAACGACCTGCTCCTGGTGATCGGTGAGTGGGGGTGCAGTGGTGACTGTGATGCGGACATCAACGACGATGGTGTCGTGGGTGTCACGGATCTGCTGACAGTCATCGGCGCCTGGGGTCCTTGCTGACTTCCGGAGCCAACGTGATTCGTCCTTCCCAGCCCGCCGATAAGGCGGGCTGGGGTCATTTTCGCCGTTAAGAAGTGCCAAAACGCCATTTCAGGCATCAAATTGCCTAGAGAAGGGGTGTTCTGGCTGTATCGAGGAAGTACATTGGTATGACGTCCAAATTGTGGCTTCATGCCGTTGGCCGACATGTGTCGCTGCTTCACCAGGGAGAGGAAACACGATGTTCAAGACAGTAATTGGGGCCGGCATCATCGCGGCCGGCCTTGTTCTTGCACTCCAGGAAGACGCACCTGCTGGTGGCAACAACGGCACCAACTGCAACATATCGGTCGGTCCCGATGTGATCGTGGGTGATATCCGGGGTACGTCGAACTATGACGCCGTGGACGGGATCGAATCATTCGCCTTCGGTACGGAGTCCTGCAACATCGGTGACGAGCAGCTCCTGTGGTACTCGGATACCAATCAGAAGCCCGTCATCGGCCAGTCGATCTATCGCCTCAAGGACGGTCGTTTCGAGCAGATCGGCCAGGGATGGCTCAAGCACGGCTTCTTCGCCCTCTCGGACAACTGGTGCGAATGCGGTTGCGAACCCACCAACGGCACGGTACTCGGGATCGGATGTTCGGATCTCTACTCCTCGGGCCTCAACGGCCAGCAGAGCAACATGGGCCCCAAGTTCGAGGTCAATGCGTTCACGGGCTACTACCCCTTCCCCGCGACGGACCTGAACAACACGGGCAATGGCACCTACAAGCGAGTCCAGGTAAGGATCAGCGACCTCGACCCGGCCCAGGATGGCGGCGGTTTCTACTTCGTCGAAGCGCAGTACGTCTCACCCGATGACGCTGCTGCAGGGAACCACTTCAACAACACGTCCAGCCGTCTTGCGACGGTCACCGGGTCGGGCAACAACTGGAACATCAACCTGCAGTTCGCGCAGACCGCTCGTGAGAAGCAGGCGCTCAGGTTCTGGCCCTTCCTTGAGCCCGACGTCGAACTGCTGGATCTCTATGTCGAGAACGAGGGGCTGCTGCTTCTGGGAAGCAAGGTGACGGGCAATCCTGACGGGACATGGCAGTACGAGTACGCCCTGCAGAACAACAACTCCGACCGAAGCATTTCATCCTTCGAACTTCCCCTCGTTTCCGGGGCCACCGTATGGGACGTGGGATTCCATGATGTCGACTATCACAGTGGCTCACCAATCGACGGAACCGACTGGGACATCACGGTCAACGAGACTTCCATCAGGTGGGAATGCACCGAGACCTACGCGGAGAACGAGTGGGCCAATGCCATTCGATGGGGTACCACCTACAACTTCCGGTTTACGGCTGATGTCGGACCCCAGCAAGCCAAGTCCGTCTTCGGCGTGTTCAAGCCGCCTGCCGGAGACAGTGTCTCCATGGGTGTCGACGCTTTCATTCGCGCCCCGATGGGCACCTCGGCCCCGACCGGTGGTTGCTGCATCGGCGAGGAATGCATCGTCATGAACGAGAAGGACTGCCTGGCCGACTCGGGCGATTTCCTTGGTGACTGGACGTTCTGCGAGTGGGATACCTGCTTCGCACCATGTCTTGGTGACATCGATGGGGATGACCAGGTTGGTGTCGAGGACCTTCTTGCAGTCATTGCTGCATGGGGAACTGACGATGCCGCTGCAGACCTCAATGTCGATGGCGTCGTGGACGTCTCGGACCTCCTGGTCATCATCGGCGAATGGGGTTCCTGCTGATCCAGCGGGATCATCCCAGGACTCGCACGCGGTGATTTCGGACGCACAGGCTCGTTCTGGGGCCATCTGGGGTCTGTAAGCCTGTTTTTTGGTGCTGGAATAGGGCTCTAACTCCCTTTTTTAGGCGACAGGGGGCTCTTCCAGCAGTAGGATTACATGCCCGATGGAAGGGGGCATCCGGGGCTACTTGGAACCAAGAGGAGAGAGAACCAACATGTTGAAGACAGTTTTGAGCGGCGGCATCCTGTGCGGCGCACTGGTGTTAGGTACGAATGACAGCCTTATTGCCGGTGGCAACAACGGCACCATCTGCGACAACCCCGGCGGTCCCGATGTCATCGTCGGTGATATCAGGGGTACGTCGAACTACAGTGCCGTCGGCGGTATCGAGGCCTTTGCCTTCGGGACCGAATCCTGCAACATCGGTGACGAGGAGTTGTGGTGGTATTCGGGCACGAACCAGAAGCCGATCATCGGCCAGTCGGTCTACAGGATCAAGGACGGGCGATTCGAGCAGCTGGGCCAGGGCTGGCTCAAGCATGGCTTCTACGCCCTCTCCGACAACTTCTGTGGTTGCGGATGTTCACCGACGGATGGCAGCGTCCTCGGCGTCGGCTGCTCCGATCTCTACTCTTCCGGTCTCAACGGCCAGCAGAGCAACATGGGGCCCAAGTACGAAGTGAACGCATTCACGGGTGAGTACCCCTATCCACCCACCGATGGCAACAACACCGGTAATGGGATCTACAAGCGGGTGCAGATCAAGATCAGCGATCTGGATCCTGCGCAGGATGGTGGTGGGTTCTACATCGTCGAGGGCCAGTACGTGACCCCCGACGATTCGGCTGCCGGGAATGGATTCAACAACGGCTCCTGGGTCCTTGCGGACGTGTCAGGAAGCGGCACAAGCTGGAACATGAACATCAATGTGCACGAGACCCAGCGAGAGACAATCGCGATCGACGCCTGGGCGATCTTCAGCGGAGCCACCGTGTCGGAGTTCTACGTCGAGAACGAAGGACTCCTGAAGGTGGGTTGCCTGGTGACGGATCTGGGTGGCGGGCTCTACGAGTACGAGTACGCCGTGCAGAACTTCAATTCGCACCGTTCGATCAGTTCCTTCTCGGTTCCGATCACGAGTGGTGCTCAGGTTTCCGAGATCGGGTTCCACGACGTGGATTACCACAGTGGTTCACCCATCAACGGGATCGACTGGACCGGCTCGCTCACAGGTGGATACGTCACCTGGGAATGCACCGAGACCTACGAGGAGAACGAATGGGCCAACGCCATTCGATGGGGAACGGCCTACAGCTTCCGGTTCCGGACGAACGTCGTGCCCCAGCCGGGCACAGCCACCATGGGCGTCTTCCGCCCGGCCATCGGCGATTCGATTTCGATGGAAGCCTTCGGAGACACGACTGTTCCGACCGGCAAGGTGCAGTTCGTCGACTGCAATGGAAATGGCATCGCCGATGGCGATGACATCGCCGAGGGGACGAGCGACGACTGCAATACCAACGGCATTCCCGACGAGTGCGAGTCCTTCGAGGACTGCCCGCCGGAACTGGCCATTGAACTCATCGGAGATCCCCCGGCCCTGCTCGATCCCGCTGGCGACAGCGTCGGTGTACAGGTGACCGAGCTGGTCCCGGGTACGTTTGATCCCGATGGCCTCGTGCTGGTCTACAACGCCGGAGCCGGTGATGTGACGACTCCACTTGAAGCATCGGGCAGCGACTACGTGGCGAACTTCCCGCCGTTGACCTGCTATGCAGGCGTCTCCTGGTACATCCAGGCGACCTCGCTGGGTGGAGACGACTACAGGTTGCCGGAAAATGCTCCGCTTGAAACCTATGAGTCGACCGTTGCAGTTGGTGTGACGGCGTTCGAGGATGATGGCGAGGTCGATCTCGGCTGGTCCGTCAGCGGCGACGCCTCGGATGGACAGTGGACAGTAGCCTCGACCCCGGTTGGTGGTGGCGATCGTGGCGATCCCCCGTCGGACTATGACGGCAGCGGTGGTTGCCATCTCACGGACAACGTGGACGGCAACAGTGACGTCGATGGTGGATCCACCGTCCTCACGTCGCCGGTACTCGATGCATCCATCGACTCGCCGACCCTGTCCTATGCCCGCTGGTTCGACAACTCGTTCGGAGCCGCTCCCTTTGAAGACGTCTTCGAAGTCGAGATCACCGACGACGGCGGTGCCAGTTGGACGCTGCTGGAGACGGTGGGTCCGGATGGCGCCGAGGTCAGTGGTGGCTGGTATCACGTCGAGTTCGCACTCGAGGACATTCCCGGTTTCACCCCCAACGATCAGTTCCAGGTCCGTTTCACGGCCAGCGACACCGGTTCTGGATCAGTCGTTGAAGCGGGAGTCGATGCCATCATCATCTCGACGATCGAATGCGACAACCCGGACTGCCCGAGTGACATCGACGGCAGCGGCTCGGTCGACGTGGCCGATCTTCTGGCGGTCATCGGAGCCTGGGGAACTGCCGGGGGTCCGGAGGACATCGACGGCAGTGGCACGGTCGACGTTGGTGACCTGCTTGCGGTCATTTCCTCCTGGGGAGGCTGCTGAGCCTGGGATGTTGCTTTCAACTTGATTGAACGACTCCGGTCGACTCGCATGGGTCGACCGGAGTTTCGTTTTCAAGACAGGCGGTTCGGTTCGTTCAGCTCATCGCCGGACAGGGATCGTACGTGATGGTTTCCCTGATGGTGTTGTCCTCGTTCATCAGGAGGACTCTGGGCAGATGCCGGGTGTATTCCTCGTCGGTCATGTGGGCCCAGTGGAGGATGATGATCCGGTCCCCTGGATCGGCCAGGTGAGCGGCCGCTCCATTGACGCCGATGATGCCCGAGCCAGGTGTGCCGCTGAACACGTAGGTCTCGAAGCGGGCACCCGTTTCGCAATTCGCCACGAGGATCGCATCGCTGGGACGCATTCCGCACGCATCGAGCAGTTCGGAATCGATCGTCAACGAACCCTGGTAGTCGGGCCGGGCTTCGGTGACGACCGCCTGGTGAATCTTGCTGTGGAGAACCTTGCGTACCATGGTTTCATGTCCTGCGGGGCTGTGCGTATGGAGTGAAGTCCCGTGAACAGGGCATTGTAGCCCCGGTTCCGCCGGGTTTCACTCCTGGAGGGCTTCCGCCACGGGATGCTCCGGGCGAGCACACATTTCATAGGACACACCGGCCTCCTTGAAGAGGGCCATCGACTTCTCGATGCTTTCCATCCAGTGCTCGTCCCCGGGTGCGAGATCCCACGAGACCACTCTCGTTATGCCGGCCTGGACGATCGTCAGGGCACATGAAATGCACGGGAAGAAGGTCGCGTAGAGGGTGCAGCCCTCCGGGCTGACGCCGTGCCTTGCACACTGGATGACCGCGTTCTGCTCGGCATGGCAGATGAGGTCGTACTTCGTCGGTCGCACGAGCCGCTCCGGCAGGTCCTCGACGCCGGAAGGCAGGCCGTTGAATCCGGTTGAACAGATGCGTCGATCCGGGGTGACGATGACGCAGCCGACGCCGCGACTGGGATCCTTGCTCCAGAGCCCGATCCGGTCGGCGAGGTCGAGGAATCGCATGTCCCACTTGGTATCCATGCGTGAAGTATATCGCGAGTGCCGGGAAATCCGGGGGTGTTCACGATTCAGTCACGACGCCTGACGGCCCCGGGGCAGCTCGAGCAGGTTCATGGGTCGAGCATGGGTCATGGTCGGTGGGGGCCACCGGGCGTCTGCGGGGGACAGGATCAGGCGACGTTCAACACCTTCTGGAGATGCATGGATTCGAACAGCCATGCGACATGCCTGTTGAGGCCCGTGATGGTCATGGAGCCTGCGCGGACCTTCATTATGTTGTGAAGTTCCAGGCAGAGACTCAGGCATCGACTGCCTGCATGTTCAACCATCGTGAAATCGACGAACAGGTGATTGCATTCATACCCGGGTACGTTCAGGCGGTCCACGATCGCGGAACGCAGGCATGAAACATTGTCTGCGTCGATCGACGGGAGTTCGACGTCGGCGTGCAACTGGTCGGCGATGCGACGGAAGGTGCAGGGGTTGAGAGTGGTGTTGTTCATCCTTGATGTCTCCTGTGAGCAGGGCAGGTTCATGGCCCTTCAACTCCAACTATGCGGTTGCTCGAGCAAGGTGTGTCGATCCGTGTTCAATTCCGGATATTCGCCGGGTTCCGATAGGAATGCATGAAAGCGCCCCGGGCGTGGGACCGGGGCGCTTTCCACCTTGCAATGAACGGGATGTCGTTGTGCTACTCGGTGACGGCCAGGTGGAGTTCGACGCCCAGCGTGTCGCCGGATGCGATCGCGAGGGGGTTCGACCCGGCATCATCCATCGAGGAGAGGGCGACGTGGGCCGATGTTCTGGGAGCCTGCGTCTTCTGGGGGGCACAACCGGTGCCGAGTGCGAATGCGGTCGTGGCCAGCAGGATTGTCAGGGGTGTCTTGCAGGTCTTCATGGGCTTCTCCATCCGTTTCTGAGGGGCGAGGCGGTCTGAGGTCCGCCTTCACCTCCACCTATGGAGTTCACGAGACCTCGTGAGAGCCTCGGAGGGAAAAAACCGTCTAGTCCTGTAAAACCTGATTGCTGGCCCATGGAGGCCGAATCTGGTACAAGAACCCCATGAACTCTGATCAGCAATCAGGCGGCTTCAAGGCCCCGGAAGTCGAGCTGATCGTCGCTGATGGCCCGAGGATGGACCCCATTCGGCTGGCTGTTGACGGTCCGAAGACGATTGGCCGCTCCAGCGAGTGCGACGTGGTCCTCTCCGACCCGGGCGTCTCGCGGGTCCACGCGGTTCTCGATCATTCCGAGGGACAGGTCCAGGTGCTCGACAAGGACAGCCGTGGGGGGATCTATCTCAACCTCGTTCGACTTGAAGCAGGCAGGTCGGAGCCTCTGTGCAACAGGGACCTCGTCGGGATCGGTCCGTGGAAGTTTCTTGTACGACTGGAGGAGGAGGAGCCTGCGGAGCCGGGTCTTGAAGAAACCGACAAGCCCGAGCCGGTTGATGCCGGGCAGGTCGATGAGTCCAGGAAAGACCCCATGTACGCCACACGCGCGAGCATCTTCGTCCGTCTTCGTGCAGACGGCACGCTTGACCGCGAGTTCGGCTGGAACGAGTTCGCGGAGAAGTATTCATCGGTCATCGCCGGCTTCGCACGAAATGCCGGGCTGAAGTCGCAGGATGCGGATGACATTCTCCAGGATGTCCTGATGGGGTTCTTCCGTGTCTCGTCCGAGTTTGAATACGACCCGAGCAAGGGCCGTTTCCGGGGATATCTCAAGCGGGTGACGCTCAATGCCATACGTGCGCGATATCGACGGAAGAGACCGAGTCAGAATTTCGATGGGAGCTGGGAGCCACCCGATCTCGAT
Organism: Phycisphaerae bacterium; assembly: GCA_002722935.1. Classification (GTDB taxonomy): domain Bacteria; phylum Planctomycetota; class Phycisphaerae; order Phycisphaerales; family SM1A02; genus SP202. The sequence goes on from PBMX01000020.1 coordinate 7,892, forward strand.
GCCGATGCGGACGTCATGTGGGATCGCCAGTGGACGGAGCAACTGCTCTTCAGGGCGATGGCGGAAGCCCGTGGAACCGTCGAGGAGCGAACGTGGAAGGCCTTCGAACTCTACGGCCTCCGCGGGACGGCGGTCGACGCCGTCTGCGAGGAGACGGGCATGACTCCCGACGCCGTGCGACGCGCGAAGATGAGACTTGCAAAGCAGATTCGCGGCATCATCGAGAAACTTCGCGAAGAAGAAGGCTGATTGTTCAGTCCGACTCCGTTCGTTCGTTGATCCATCGATCGATGTCGGACTCCCTCCACCTCAGCGTATTTCCAGCCAACTTCAAGGCTGGCGGGAAGTCGTGCATTCCCTCCTTCGCCCAATAGCAGATGTCCTCTGTTTCGACTCCGAACATCTCTGCGAGTTCGTCGGCGGTAAGCAAGCGATCAGAATTGGAATGTTCAATCATCGATGTCCATTTTCTTTGTTCACGGCAGCGATCCCGTTGGCGGTCACCGTACCCGTGGCAGCCTCGAGCAGTTGAATCGACCTGAACCGGACTTCCATGTCCTCGTTGCCATGCAGCTGAAGTGCAAGGGGGCCTTCTCGGCGCCCAACGGAATCGACGATGTCCGCGGTCTTCACTCCATTGACGTGGACGACGATTCTCGGCCCTCGTGCGGTGATGGTCATCGAGTTCCATTCGCCGGGCCTGTAGGCATCCTCGAAGGAGTCACTTTCCTTCGGCGAGGGTACGACCCATTGTCGGCCTGCAGTTTCATACAGCCCCCCGGTCTTGCCGGAGCGTCCGTCGACCTCGGCCTGGAATCCCCTGATGCCGATGGGTCCAGCCGCCTCGGCACGGAAGTAGACGCCGCTGTTGCCACGCGGAGACATGAACTCCAGTCGAACCGTGAAGTCGTCAAGGGTCTGCGTGCTGAAGAGATGTCCATGCCGGGGTTCATCCGCCTGTATCCGTCCGATGAGAATCCCGTCCTCGATCGTCCAGGCGCCTCCACCCGACGGCCGCCAGCCCTCGAGTGTCCTGCCATCGAACAGCGGTTTCCATGCGTGTCGACCCAGGTGCGTGAGCAACGTGTTTCTCCAGCGGACATCGCATGAGCCACCATGAACCTGAAAGGCGAGGATGCCACCGAGATCCATCGCGTCATGCGCATCGAAGCACGGTACGCCGTTCACCCATGTCCGAAAGCGGGTGCCTTCCGAGATGATGCGCATGTGGTTCCACTTTCCGGGCAACCAGGCGCCCCTGGCGGCCTCGTTCCCATCCAGCGGTTCCAGCCAGCCGCGCCTGAGTTCGTCGTAGAGACCTCCCGTCCACGCGCGTTCCGAGGTGTCGATTTCAACCTGGTATCCCTGCACCGCCTTCCCGTCATCCGTGACCCGGCTTCGAATCTGGATCCCCGAGTTGCTGCCCGCTGCTGCGAGAATCTCGGTTTCAAGTTCAAAGTCGTGGAGTTCGGGGCCCACGAGGAAGGAGTTGCGAGGTTCATTGCCATGGCCGTGAAGGACTCCCTCGGTCTTGTCATACGTCGCCGTTCCGACGAGTGCCCATTCAACCGACTCATCCTCGAAGAGATCGATACGCCCGCTCGTGGGTGTCTCCCGATCGAGTCCCGGCATGCCGACGTACCTGGACCAGGCTTCCGGCACGTCCCCGGCCTCGGCATCGCCTCGATGAATCCACATCCTGTAGGAAAGGTCGATCGTTTGTCCGGGTTCGATGACGAAGGGGGAGGATCCCGGCCACGAGATGGACAGGATTCCATAGGGGCGCAGTTGCCAACTGGGGGCGTAGTCCGGATGGTCCGGGTGCGGGAACATCGCCACGCCGGAAACGGCGTCAGCTCCCTGGAACGTCGCCGAGTAGTCCGCCCAGCGGAAAGGCAGGCGGTCGCTGTCCCTGGTGTGTTCTCCCCGATCCGTGGTGATGATCTGACCTGTCCGGGGAGCAAGTCGGATCATGTGCCCACCATATCCCTTTGGAAGTGACGCTCCCTGCAGCGTGATGGGTTCATCCCCTGCCGTGATGATCGATTGGACATCGATGATCCGCCCGATGGGGCCCGCTGGATGGATATGCCAACTGGTCCGTTCCGTTGCCGCGACGACCCCGGAGTCGAGTGTCCAGGTGTTGTCGGCCACGAGCTGGGCGCCGTCGGCGAGTGGCTGGAGGTCCAGTGAGGTATTGAGGGTACGTATTCCGTCAAGATGCCAGTGATCGACCTTCAGATCACCGACGCGCATCCGTGGCCACATCATCGAGACACCTCTGTGGTGAAGATGATCGCGAGGAAAATCATCAGTGAGGATTTCCCCGTCGAGTCCGAAAAGGGGATGGACGTAGCAGGATCGCGTTCGATTCGCATCGATGCCTTCGGCGAGTTGATCACCGTGGTTGTAGACAAGCACGGGATCATCGCCCTCTGACACCAGAGCGGTTCCTGCCGCTTCATCGCGAAGAAGCGTGAACTCGGCCATGACCCCCTGGACTGGCATGAGGATGAACATGATGGCCAGGACGGAGCGTGTTCTCATGCGTCCATCCTAGTTGCCGATTCGTCGATCATTCGTCTCCGTCCGCGTGCGACGGAGGAAATCGGCGTATTCCGTTCCCCCGGTTCCGATCGCGGATTCCACGGACCTGGCCTGCTGGGTGATGTACCTGGCCGTGATCCCCATGTGGGCCTTCCTGAACCGGTCAAGTGCATCGATGCAGGCGTCATAGGCATCCGCGGAAGACGGCGAGCCCGCTGCCGCATCCCTGGTGGAAGGTCCCAGCTCGAGCAGTTCGACGAAGGCCCGATGCCGTGGGGGCATGTAGTGCCGCATGGCCATCAGGAAGGGGCGCGTTCCCGGATGTGGATGGGGTACATCCAGCCCCGCGTCGATGGACTGGATAAGTGAAGACTGGGCTGCGCTGCCTCCATGGAGTTGCACCGGCTCGGTCGTGACACCTTCGTAGATCATTCCAGGCTCGGGCCAGCCTGAGAGGAAGGGTCGAACCCGGTGGTAGAACACGTCGTGACGGCACCCCGGTTCCATCTGCCCGAGAACATGGATCAGGTCGTCGATCACGCCGGAGAGGGCTTCGAGTGATGTTGCGAGCTTCACCGTATCTCCGGTCGCCGCGGCTTCCCGTGCAGCAAGGAGCAGGGGCAGGGCGCGTGCTCCGCGTGCCTCGATCTCGACCGTGACGAGGTAGAACCATTCCTCGTCCGGCCCGCCTCGAAAGCACTGGAGTGTGCGGAGGTTCTTCGCCACGATCTCACCGGCGGGGTCGATGCGCCTCCAGTTGTGCAGCACGATCGATGCATGCGAGATGATCATGGGACGATCCAGTCGTTCGGCCACCTCGCTCCATGGAATTGAAATCGATCTGGGGAGTCGTGTCGGTGGTTCGGGGCGGCTCCACGCGCAGGCGCCGCCCAGCACGGACAGCAGGAGCATGGCTCGCCTGAGTTCCGCTTCGCTTTCGAGGGCATCCGTATCAAGAAGTGGAAGTTCCTCGATGGCATCACGGAGAAGGTGTGTTGAAACGAGGGCGGGCAGATCGAATGCAAGGCGTTCCCATGGAACATACCTCGCCGGCAGTCGCTGGAGTGGATCTTCACCCGGGAGGAATCCCCGGATCGGATCGACGTCGTGTTCCGCAAGGCGGGAATCTGGACTGCTGGTCATGTTGAACCCTGTTCAAGTCGGCTACGGGCCATTCGATGCCATCATCGCTTGAAAAACGTCCGGCGTCGTCCCGGATTCACCTGTGATATGAGAATGCCCGCGAGCATCAGGCCGCATCCGATCAACTGTGTTGTGCTCAGCAGTTCCCCAAGGAGGAAATAGCCGGCGACGGCGGCGAAGACCGCTTCAAGGCTCAGGAGCATGCCCGCGACGGCCGGGGGTGTTCGTTGCTGCCCGATGACCTGGAAGGTGAAGGCGACCGAGGTGGCGAGTATCCCGCTGTAGAGCAGCGGCCACTTCGCCGCGAGGAGCGACTCGAGGGTGAATCCCTCGACGATGGCGGCTGCAATGATCGTGAGGATGGCGGCGACGCCGATCTGGAGTACCGCCAGGCGCATCGGGTCCGTTCGCGGGGACGCCCAACCTATGACGAGCACCTGGAAGGCCCAGGCGAAGGTACCGAGGAAGACCAGTATGTCACCCGGGTTGATCTCACGTTCGCCCTGGACGCTCAGGAGGTAGAGGCCGAAGATGGCGACCAGGGCTCCGCTCCAGACCGTGATTCGGACCACGTACCCGACGAAGAGTCCCAGCAGGGGAACGAGAATCACGTAGAGCCCGGTGATGAAGCCGGCGTTTCCGGCGCTGGTCCGTTCGATTCCGACCTGCTGGAGAATTCCACCCACGGCGATGCCGATCCCGGCGAGAACGCCCCCGATGATGAGTGCAGCGGTCGATCTGGGCTTGGAGGAACCGCTCGATCTCCTGGGAAGTGGTAGCCAGAGGAGGGGCAGCATGGCCAGCAGGGCGATTCCATATCTCGCTCCCGTGTAGGCCCATGGGCCGATGTCGTCCATTCCAACCTTCTGGGCGATGAAGCCACCGCCCCAGATGATCGCAGCTGACAGGAGGAGACCTTCTGCTTTCAATCTCCCGGGCATGTCGTCGTCTCAAGTCACAGGAAACTTCTGGAGGAGTACACTTGCCGCATGCTACCGGTTTGGGAAGTTCTCGCGTTGCTTGGCCTTGGATTCTGCGCGGGGATGATCGGTGGCCTCATCGGGATCGGCGGCGGTGTCATCACGATTCCAGCCCTGACCTTCCTGCTCGGACGGGATATCCATCTTGCGCAGGCCGCCTCGATGAACGTCGTTGCGTTCGTGGCGATCCCGGCCTCGATACGTCATTGGAAACAAGGCGAACTTGAGACGAGGCTTCTTCGGTACATCGTTCCATTCGGGATCGTCGGCATCATTCTGGGGGTCTTCGCCAACAATGTCGTCTCGGGCTACTGGATGGGCAAGTTGTTCGGGATCTTCCTGCTGTACGTGATCTTCATGAACGTCATGAGATTGATCTCCAGGGTCCGGGAGCCTGGGAAGAAAGACACGATCATCTCGGTTCAACGCGGTGGAGTGATTGGCTCGGCGGCCGGTTTCGGGGCGGGTCTTCTCGGGGTCGGTGGTGGGCTCATTACGGTCCCCCTTTCGCAGAAGGTCAGTCGCCTGACATTGCCGCATGCAATCGCGATTTCCTCCGGCTTGATGTGCTTCACGTCGATCGTCGGGGCGGTGACCAAGGACCTGACCCTTTCGTCCATCGTGGACGGGACGGGGAAACCCCTGCTGCTGTCGGATGCGATGCAGATCGCGGTGTGCCTGTTCCCGATGGCCATGGTGGGGGCATGGATGGGTGCCCGGCTCACCCACATTCTTCCAGTCCAGTGGATCCGGATGGTGTTCATCCTGGTCCTGTTCGTGGCTGCGGCGAAGTACCTGTCCTCCTGGTGACCCTGCAGTTCAGGGAGTCTCGCCCCGCCTCCTGACATCGAGGACGACCGGGTAATGGTCCGAGATCAGGGCGGTGTCCCCGGCCTCGAGTCGACGGCTTTCGAGGTCCTCCGGTGACAGGTCCGTTGTGTCCAGAATGAAGGACTGCACCGGCTGAAGGCCGGATCCGCTGTAGAGGAGCCAGTCGAGTCGCCCGGGGGTAAAGGCCGAGGCGGCGTTGCCGGAAGGATCAGCCCATGTGGCAAGGCGTTCCGCGTCGAGTTGTACCGGGCGAGCGATGGCCAGGTCCATGCCGGATGGGTCCAGTCCTGCCGAAAGCAGCTCGAGGGGCTCACGGGAGCCGACGAGGTTGAGGTCGCCTCCGATGACGATGTCCCGGCACCCCCAGCGCTTGAGGTACCGCCCAAGTTCCGCGTGGATCATCCGGGCCTCCTCGATCCGCTGGAGATCCTCCCTGCCTCCGGCGGCACCGCAGCAGCGAAGGTGCACCGAGCAGGCGAGGAGAGATCGTCCGCTGCCAAGGTCGATCTTCATGGCGACGGCTCGAACAAAGCGGTCCGGATCCGACTCCATCCGGATCAACTCGATCATGTCCGGGGAGCCGCCGCCTCTGGCCGCGACCATCGAACGAAGTCTTGAACCGACGGGACTTGCGGCTGCGGACCAGGCTCCTTCCTCAGGGCCGAGTTGTTCATCGAGAAAGGAGGCGACATCGGCGGGAGTCTGTTCATCCACGAGTTCCTGGAAGAGGATGATGTCCGGTTGCAGTGACTTGAGAATTCTCCCGGCGCGTTCCTTCTGTTGAAGCAGTGCACCGAACCGGACGTTCCATGAGACGACGCGGATCGATCCCGCGGGACATGATGGAATCGAGGCGCCCTTCGGTTGCGCCGTCTCGACATGCGGATCTGGCACCAGATTGAATGACACGGGTTCGTCACCAAGCCCGTCGAGCGTGCAACGAGCCGGTTCCGGTACGAGGCTGGAGAAATCGATGAGCAGTTCGAATCGATTCGATGCCGTCGTCGGAGCGAAGATCACGTCGAGTTCGTACGGGGAGTCGTTGATCGCACGGTCATCCCGATCTCGCGTATCAAGGGCGACTCCCATTCCCCGTTCCTCGGGACTGAAGGTCAGTGTTGATTCGAATGGTGCCTGCCCTTCAACCTTGAAGACGAGTTCAAGAGGTGTATCGAGATGCTGCAGGTTCACTGGGGAACCTTCGCGATGATGCAGGTCGATCCACACCCTCGTGCCATCGACGTGGATTCGATTCATACCCGCATCTCGCTCCGGCCAGTCTTCAAAGCGGCCATCGACGACCTCGGGATTGGCGGAAGCTTGTGAAGAAAGAACAGCGACTGCAATGAGTGAAAAAACAGAATGCCGCCGTCTGCGAAGCGATGAGAGCGGCGGCATTCCGATTTGCAGTCCCCCCGGATACAAGAGGGACGCCAGGCGGACCCTGCACGTGTGCACGGCTGCCTGGTATTGCTTCTGGATGGTGTTGCAGTGCATGGATGTCCTACCCGTGAAGCCCGGGGGCTTCAAAAGCAGGGTAGAAGAAGTTCGAGAATCTGGTCCTCTCCCCACTCCACCATTCACCTCTCCTGAGAGAGGCCCACCACTGAAACGGCGGAAGTTCAATCTCCCCCCATGCCGTCAGCAAGCCCTCATGGTACTTGTTCATCCACAGTGTTCAAGATGCTTTTCAACCTTCCCGGAGGCAGGGGAAGGCTGAAATCCACGGTTTCGGCTCACCAGATGGGCCCCGGATACCGGATCGGGGAAGGCTGGCAGTTATCCACAATTGAATCACAGTGCCGGTTCCCCTCTGGTGGTGTCGGGAGGAGGGGTCCATTCCGGTCATCGCGTGTCCATCTCCCCTAGATGACCATGTCTCCGCCACGTCCCATGTTGTTCCGGTTTCTCGTTGGACTCTTGATCTGCGTCCTGATCCAGGAGGGGAATGCCCGGGTCCAGGCAGTGGGCCTGCAGACGTTGCAGACCCGCTTCTATGAACTTCATACGGACCTCGATGAAGGGACCGCTCGCGCGCTCGGGTCGCACATGGACGTCGTCTTCGAAGCGTACGGAAAGATGTTCGAGCGATTCCAGGGTCATCCGACCAAGCGCCTCGATGCATACATCTTCCGCACGCAAACTGCCTACCTCGAGTTTCTCAGGAAGAAGTACGGGGTGGATGGAACTGGATCGGGCGGAATGTTCCTGCAACGCGGTGATGACGGGGCGCTCGTCGTCTTCGAAGGAGGACAGGGACTTCGCCGGGTGCGTGAAGTGCTTCAGCACGAAGGCTTCCACCAGTATGCGGCGATTCTCTTTCCGGGAATACCACTCTGGGCGAACGAAGGTTTCGCGGAACTGTTCGAGAATGGTGTGGTCATCGATGGGGAGATCGACGAGTTCCATGTCGGTTCGATCCCGAGAGGCACCCTCCAGCAGTTGAAACGGGCGAGGGCGGAGAACGGACTTCTTCCATTCGATTCCTTCTTTCTCATCGACAGCAAGGCCTGGAGCAGGAGTTTGAAGGATGGGGGCGCTTCGTTGAATTACATGCAGGCCTGGTCCCTCGTGCATTTCTTCCTCTACGCGGAAGAGGCGAGATGGCAGGATGATTTCCTCGGGTTCCTCGGCCTGCTCAACAAGGGAATGGATTGGCAGCAGGCCTTCTCGAGCGTCTTCAAGACCAGTGACTATTCAGAGATACAGGACGAGTACATCCGATGGCTTGATGCGGCGCAGCCGACGAGTCATCGTGCCATCATCCATGAACTCGAGTACCTCGCCACCGGGATGCATGCTCTGCATGGCGCCGGTATTCATCCCAACACGGCGCGGCTGCTCCGACAGCAGTTGAAGTCGAACAGGTACGAGTATGAATCACATCTCTTCGGCGAGATCACGATGCTCTCCGAAACACACCCGGGCCTGTTCGAACTGCAGCTGGATGGGCCCGGTTCGGGGGCCACGATCGTGCTTGCAGATGACCGGGGTCGCCCCCTCGTGAATGGTGCACCGCCGGGATCACGTCCATGGAACATCAGGACGCTGGGCCTCAAGCCCTTCGATTACATCGTGCGATGGAAGAACGCGGGTGGTCGAAACCCGACGTTCATGCTTGAGAAGTTCTAGGTTCGCATTCCAGGCTGGTGGATCGTTCAGCGGCCCGCCCAGGTCTCGATGGTTATGTCGTAGAGCAGGGGGTCTTCCGGGTCATCGGGATCTTCCCGGTAGGGGCCCGTGATGCTGGTGATGCGGGCGATGGACCCTCCAGCTCTGCTGGTGGTCGACCTGATCCAGGTGTCGATGTATTCCAGGGAGATCGCCTCGGTGGTGGTTCGACCAAGCAGGTCTCCATCGGGCCTGGGCCTCGGGGCATAATCCACTGTTCCATCCTCGGCGATCGAGTACGAGCCCGTGATCGTGACCTCCTCGACGGGTGTCGTCGTGACGGCTTCAGTGTCCTTCACGGGTCGGGCTCGATTGACATGGCATCCAGTGGCGGATGCCAGGAGCAGGGCGAGCAGGAAGATGATGCAGGTTCGCATGGTGGAAGCCTTACAGGGAACAAGGGGCCATTCTACTCGATCGGGTATCCTCGATGGACCAGGACCGACCCGAGGAGGAGTCATGGCGGCAGAAGCGTTTCCAGGCATTCCGAGGATCCCCTTCGAGGGCCCGGGATCGACGAATCCCCTGGCGTTCAGGCACTACGATCCCGACGAAATGGTCGCCGGGAAGTCGATGCGGGACCATCTTCGATTTGCATGCGCGTTCTGGCACACGATGCGGAATCCCCTGGGAGATCCCTTCGGCCGTGGAACGGCGCAGGTGCCCTGGGACGACGGTTCCGAGACGGTGGAAAACGCCTTGCGTCGCGTCGATGTCTTCTTCGAGTTCCTCGAGAAGATCGGCATCGAGTTCTACTGCTTTCATGACCGTGACGTGGCCCCGGAGGGACACGACCTCGATGCCTCTTCCGAGATCCTCGGGAAGGTGGTCGAACACCTCTCTGCTCGACAGGAAGAGTCCGGCAGGAAACTGCTCTGGGGGACCGCCTGCCTCTTCGAACACCCTCGGTACGCCCATGGAGCGGCCACGTCCTGTTCCGTGGATGTCTTCGCATGGGCTTCGGCACAGGTACGTCGGGCTCTCGACGCGACCCATGAACTGGGCGGACTTGGTTTCGTGTTCTGGGGGGGCAGGGAAGGCTATTCAACACTGCTGAATACCGACATGCAGCGTGAACGGGACCACCTTGCACGGTTCCTCCACATGGCAGTTGAATACAAGGAGTCCATCGGGTTCAAGGGCGCCTTCTACATCGAGCCCAAGCCCATGGAGCCCACGTCCCACCAGTACGATTCCGACGCGGCATCCTGCCTGAACTTCCTTCGTGAATACGATCTCCTGGATGCGTTTCAACTGAACATCGAGACGAATCACGCAACCCTCGCGGGCCACAGCATGGAGCATGAACTCATGGTCGCTGCGGGGGCGGGCAGACTCGGCTCGATCGATGCGAACATCGGGCATCCACATCTCGGTTGGGACACTGACCAGTTCCCGATGGACATCGCGGAAGCCGCCAGGATCATGTTGATCGTTCTCGGGCAGGGTGGTTTCACGACGGGTGGTCTCAACTTCGACGCGAAGCGACGCAGGGAGTCCTTCGAGCCCGTCGACCTGTTCCATGCTCACATCGGTGGCATGGAGACCTTCGCCCGGGGCCTGAAGATCGCGGATGCAATCCGACGTGACGGCCGAATCGAGGAGTTCGTTCGATCGCGCTATGCATCATGGGATTCCGACCTGGGAAGGCGGATCGAGGCGGGGGAACTCACTCTTCCTGAACTGGAAAAGATCGCCAGGGAGCAGCCCCCCCCGGTCCTCGCCTCCGGACGGCAGGAGATGCTCGAGTCGATTTTCAACGAGTTTCTCTGACCCTGCGGCCCATTGGCTGCCATTCTCGCACTCAAATCCTTGACTCGGGGGTGGTTGTGGCGGTATCAAGGACAGTTCACGGGACCAGTACAGATCACTTCAAGGGCACTGAAATGCACATCAACCAGACGCTATCGCTTCTATTTACCTTGACTGCGGCTCCAGGCCTGCTTCATGCCGGATCCATGGAGACGGGCTCAATCGAACATGCGGCCCCCTTCTTCGCCGAGCGACTTCCGCTGGGCATCGATGGAGAAAAGCTGGGCGTCTTCATCGACGGCCTGGATGCTCCAGCCGCGGCAGCGATCCTGGTTGATGATCTCGGTGTCGAGGAGACGGACATCCAGCCGAGCACGGTTCACGGCTGGTTCTACATCGACGTGTCCTCCTCGGCCTTCTTCGTCGATCGGCCACTGCTCGACTGCCTTGATGATCTCCTTCGACTCGACAGGTTCGACATGGTGTCACCGGTCTATCTGGCGGGAGACATGGGCCTGCCCTGGATGCCGACCCGTGATGTCATCATCGCCCTCGACCCCGACCTCGATCGAGCCGATGCTTCGCGTCTCGCCGACGCCCTCGTTCCCGGAACGATCATCGATGTCGAACCCGGCGGTCTGCCGAACACCTACATCATCCAGACGCCGTATTCCTCCGCGATCGACGTGATCGATCTCGTCAATCGTCTCAGCGGCATCGGCCCGGTCGTCTATGCACAGCCGGATGCCATCACGATTCACCGCCATTTCCTCATTCCCAATGATCCACTGTTCCCCCAGCAGTGGGCCTTGAACCAGTCGAACAACGTCGACATGAACGGCCCGGAGGCATGGGATGTGACGATCGGAAGCGAGGATGTCGCCGTCGTGATTCTCGATGATGGAGCCCAGCAGAACCACCCCGACCTGCACCAGTTGCCGGGGTCCACCTTCACGGGTTCGAGCAGCGCCGGCGAACATTCCACTCCCTGTGATGGACATGGGACGGCTGTCTCGAGTTGCGTGTCGTCCACGATCAACAACAACACGGATCTCGTCGGCATTGCGCCGGGATGTCATACGCGTGCCGGAAAGATCTTCAATGCGATCGACTTCTTCGGCTTCTGCCTCGGGTTCCTGGAGTTCCAGGACAGCTGGGGTGTCAACGGCATCAGTTGGAGCGCGTCGGTGGGGGCTCGGGTGACGAATTCCTCGTGGGGCGGCGGCAGCCCGTCGGCCGCGATCGAATCCGCCTACCAGTCGACCTACAACCAGGGCGTCATGCATTTCGGGGCGGCGGGCAACGATGGTTCGTCGAACATCAGTTGGCCTGCCAGTTCACAGTGGGTCCATGCGATCAGCGCCATGGCGTCCAACGGCAGCCTCGCTTCCTTCTCGACCTATGGAAGTGGCCTCTTCGCCTCGGCACCCGGTGCATCGATTCTCACGGCGGATCGGACCGGCGGTGATGGATTCGGAAGCGGCGACACCGTCACGATTGACGGCACGTCCTTCGCGTCGCCATATGCTGCCGGTGTCGCTGCCCTCGTCTTCTCGCGGGACAACACGCTTTCGCCCGCGGATGTGAAGACCATTCTCGAACAGAACTCGACCGACTACGGTTCAAGCGGCTACGACACGCTCTATGGCTGGGGAATGGTCAATGCCGAGGATGCCGTACTTGCCGTCGATGTCGAGCCGGACTGCCCCGGTGACATCGATGGAAGCGGAAATGTCGGCGTCGACGACCTGCTCCTCGTGATCAACCAGTGGGGATCATGCAGCAGCTGTATTGCGGACATCAATGGCGATGGACAGGTGGGCGTGGACGACCTTCTGTTCATCATCAGTGACTGGGGTTCCTGCTGACCGGTCGCCACCTGCATTGTCGATGTTGAATTCGGCGGAGAATCGGGGCTTTGGCCCGATGGAAGAAGCGGTCGTCCTCTGCGTCCACCATTCCATGGGGTTCAAAGCATGGCACGTATCCCGCTGACCCAGGTCGCATCACCGGGACTTTCCGGGAATGTCCTCGCCGCCTTGCGGGAGATCGATGATCTCGAGGTCCGTGGATCACGGCATGATCGACTGCTCTATTCGACCGATGCCAGCATGTACCAGGTGGAGCCGCTCGGGGTCGTGATTCCCTCGACCGTCGCAGCCGTGGCCGCGGCGGTTCAGGTCTGCGCGGAACACGGGGTCCCGATGCTTCCGCGCGGAGGAGGCACGTCCCTCGCGGGACAGACGACCAACCGGGCACTCGTCATCGACTGCTCGGCCGACCTCCGCGCCATAAGGGCGATCGATGTCTCGGCGGGAAGAGTCGATGTCGAGCCAGGGGTCGTGCTTGACGACCTGCTTCGCACGACGGCGGCGCATGGCCTGACCTTTGGTCCGGATGTTTCCACATCGACGCATGCGACCCTTGGCGGCATGATCGCCAACTGCTCCGCCGGCCTTCGTTCACTCGTGTACGGAATGACGGATGAACATCTTCATGCCGTGGACCTTCTCCTTGCCAATGGGCGTTCCGTCCACCTGTCGACGGGGGCCTCAGATGGCGACGAACTCGTCGGCGACCTGACCCGTCGTGTGGTCGAGGTCGTCCTCGACCTCGAGGAGGCGATCGAGGCGAAGTTTCCGAAGGTCAGGCGGAATGTCGGCGGATACAAGCTCGATGTCATGCTCGAGCAGGTCCGCACGTCAACGCCGGGTACCTTCGATGCGGTGAACCTTGCCCGTCTCGTGGCCGGCTCGGAAGGAACGCTGGGCCTGGTCACGGGAGCGACGCTGGGTCTCGTTGCGCCGCCTGAATCACGTGGACTTGCAGTCCTCGGTTTCAAGAACGTCGAGGATGCGCTTTCATCTCTCAAGGACATTCTCGGGACTTCTCCCTCCGCGGTCGAGTTGCTTGATGGAACCATCCTCGAGTCGGCGAAGGGACACGAGGCCTACAGGGAACTCCTTGATGTCCTGCCCCGGGTCGATGGCGGTCTGCCCGGAGCGGTTCTCTACGTCGAGTACTTCGGTGACGACGAAGAGGAGGTCACCGGGCGCTTCGCGACGCTTCGAGTCGCCGTTCCGGAGGCGGTGATCGACCAGCATGTCGACCCTGGAATGCAGGCGAGGCTCTGGAAGCTCCGCAAGGTCAGCCTTTCCCTGATGAGCGGGACCATCGAGGATCGCAAGCCCGTTCCGATGCTGGAGGACTGCGCCGTTCCCGCCGAACACCTTGCCGCATTCCAGCGGGATTTCTCGTCGATGCTCCAGCGGCATGGCCGAGCAGCGACGTGGTATGCCCATGCGAGTGTCGGACTGCTCCACATCAGGCCTCGTCTGGACCTCGAGACGGAAGAGGATCGCGCAATCCTCCAGGCCCTCGGTACCGAGGCGATCGAACTCGTGCGACGCTACGGAGGCAGCATCTCCGGCGAGCATGGAGACGGTCGCTCGCGTGGTTGGCTGGTGCGGGAGTTCTATGGTCCGGAACTGATGGAGGGGTTCAGGCGCATCAAGGACATCTTCGATCCGGAAGGGCTCTTCAATCCCGGGATGTTCGAGGCCGATCCCATGAAGGATTGGCGGCAGGCACCCGGCGGCCGTGCCTTCCCAGAGGGACTGGACACGGAGACCTACTACGACTGGAGCGAGCATCGTGGACTGCTGCGAGCTGCGGCAGCCTGCAACGGAAACGGACTCTGCAGGGCGACGACGGGGGGCGCGATGTGCCCGTCCTACAGGGCGACGCGCGATGAGCGACATGCAACTCGCGGTCGTGGCAATGCGCTTCGACTGGCGATGACGGGACAGTTCGGGGAGGAAGGAACGCCTGACTGGAACGACGCCGAGACGATGGAGACCCTTGATCTCTGCCTCGGCTGCAAGGCATGCCGGTATGAATGTCCGAGCCATGTCGACATGACGAAACTCAAGGCCGAGTACGAGGCACAGCGATGGAAGGCGCTTGGCCGGGTGTCCTTCCGGCGGAAACTCATTGCGAATGTTCGGAGGATCAACAGGATCGGCTCAACCATTGCTCCCCTGGCAAACGGTCTCTGCTCGTTCCCCCCGGTGTCCGGATTGATCAAGCGCATCATGGGCATGGCACCCGAGCGAAGCCTGCCCCGTTTCGACAGGTCCCTGCAGTCCTCCATGCGTCGTCATGCCGGAATCGATGGACCCGCGGTGCTGCTTCTGCCCGATTGCTTCACGTCGTACAACGACCCACTCATCGGCCGTGCGGCCGTCCGCCTTCTCGAGGCGTTCGGCTACAGGGTCATCCTGCCGGAAGGAATGGGATGCTGCGGACGAACCCAGTGCAGTGCCGGCATGCTCGATGAGGCCCGGAAGACGATCGAGCATTCAGCCCAACACCTCCTCTCGGCGATCGAGGCGCATGCGCCCGTGGCGATCGTCGGTGCCGAGCCCAGCTGCATCACATCCCTCCAGCAGGAATGGGTCGAACTGGTGACGAGATTCGATCGAGCCGACACGGACGCGATCGCATCGATGTCATTCACCATCGAGGAGTTCATCGAGGCGTCCTGGGAGAAGCATCCACGGCGTCCGGACTTCAACGAGGTGGATGAAGAGATCGTGCTGCACGTTCACTGTCACCAGAAGCATCGTGCGGAGTCGAGTGAACGGTTCCTGCACAAGTGCGGTTGGCCCGGGGCGAGGCTGCTCGACTCCGGGTGCTGCGGGATGGCCGGCTCCTTCGGCTATGCCGCGGAGCATCATGCATTGTCGGTCCGTATCGCAGAGGAGTCGCTTGGAGACCCGCTTGGCGGGGACTGCTCGGTAAAGGTGTCCGCCAATGGAACCAGTTGCCGTCACCAGGTCCAGGACGTCTTCGATCGTGAGGCGGAGCACCCGGTGGTGCTGGCCGTGCAGCGCCTTGCCGCCCCTGGGGAGATGGGTCCATGATCCCGTTCCTCCTGGCAACACTGCTTCTGCAGCCGGCATCCCCGGCCCAGGAGGAGGCGGCGAAGCCTTCCCGTGGTTATGGCATTCCGATCATCGATCTCGATGGCGAGGTCGATCGCCATGTGGTCGTGGACCGGGAGGAGGGTCAGTATCTGGGCCACCCGAGCACGCACCTGCTCGAAGACGGGTCCACCGTCCTCATCGTCTATCCGAAGGGTCATGGCCGGGGCGGGATCGTAATGAAGCGAAGCGAGGATGGGGGACGTACCTGGGGGGAACGCCTGGAGACTCCGGAGAACTGGGCGACGAGCATGGAAGTGCCGACGCTCTATGACCTCGACATGCCCGACGGAACGGGCAAGATCGTCATGTTCAGCGGGTTGCACCCGATGCGCATGGCGACCTCCACCGATGACGGAGTCACATGGTCGCAACTCGAACGGATCGGCGACTACGGCGGCATCGTCGTCATGTCGGACTGCATCCAGTTCGAAGACGGTCGCTTCATGTGCTTCTTCCATGATGACGGCCGGTTCATCTCCGGCTCCGGCAAGGCCACGGGGATATTCCATGTCTACGCCATCACCTCCTCGGACGGTGGAGTGACGTGGTCCGATCCCGAGGTCATCACGACCCACGAGACGGCACACCTCTGCGAAGGCGGATTGATCCGTTCACCTGACAAGGAGACGATCGGGCTGTTGCTCAGGGAGAACTCGCGTACACACAACAGCTTCATCATCTATTCCAGGGACGAGGGGCGTACATGGACCGACCCGGTCGAGTTGCCGGGCGCGTTGACCGGTGATCGCCACCAGGTCATCGCGTTGCCCGATCAGCGTTACTTCATCTCGTTCCGTGATACGACGCATGAGAGTCGCACCCAGGGCGACTGGGTCGGGTGGGTCGGGACATGGGATGACATCATCAACGGCCGGGAAGGACAGTACCGGGTTCGACTGAAGGACAACCATCATCGCTGGGACTGCGCCTATCCGGCGCTTGAACTGCTGCCCGACGGGACGATTCTCGCGGTGACCTACGGGCACTGGACCGAGGGTGCGTCACCCTGGATTCTCGGGATGCGCTTCACGATGGACGAACTCGATGCACGCCATGCGGAGCTCGTCCATCCCGGTTCATCGAAACCATCGCCATGAGCAGGCCCGCGCTGGTGCTGTTCGACATCGCTGGGACCCTTGTTGCGGATACGGGCTTGACGCTCAAGGCCTATCGATCGGTACTGGCCGATGCCGACTTGCCCTGTGACCCGGACTGGCTCCGCAGCCGCTACGGCTGCAGGAAAGTCGAGGTCTTCGCGGAACTCCTCGAGCAGTCCGGCCGCTCTGAACCCGGCTCGGAGGAGTTGGCCGCCCGGTACGCTTCGACGCTCGAAGCATGCATGCTGGAGAGCCCGCCGGTCATCTTTCCCGGTGTCGATGCCGTCTTCGCAATACTCCGTTCCGCGGGTTGCGATCTCGGGCTCGTGACCGGTTTCGACGCGAGTACTGCGCGGCTCTTCAACCAGATCGGGGACTGGTCCATGGAGTTCGTCGTCGGTTCAGACGAAGTACTACGAGGTCGACCTTCGCCGGATCTGGTAATCGAGGCTCTCGAACGTGCCGGGTATTCGGACCCGGCCCATGTCGCGTGCGTGGGGGATACCCCGAGGGACCTCGAGATGGGATTCAATGCAGGCTGCGGATGGAACATCGGCGTCGCCACCGGGTCCTACAGCATGGAGGAACTGCGCCGATGCCCATGCACCCACGTGCTCGAGAGCCTTGAAGAACTTCCGGCTGTTCTGCTCGGCTCATGATCCAAGGCTGCATCGAAGGATATGCTTTCAGCATGATTTCACCGCGACTGCTCCTGCCAATCCTCCTCCTGCTGCTTGCCGGCTGTTCAACCGTGGTTGGAACCGGCCGGTCGCAGATGCGCGTCATCTCGAGCGAGCAGGAGCGTGAACTCGGCGAGCAGGCTTTCCAGGAAGCAACAGCCGAGGTGACGATCATCAGCAAGGGCAAGGAGGCCAGGATGGTCCGGCGGCTTGGCAAACGAATCGTCGAGGCCGCAGAGATTCTCTATCCCTCCGCCGAGGCGGAATCGTACGACTGGAAGTTCGTTCTCATCGATGATGACGAGATCGCCAATGCATGGGCCGCGCCCGGGGGGAAGGTGGCCGTCTACACAGGCATTCTTCCCATCACGGAGACCGAAGCGGGGCTCGCTGTTGTCGTGGCCCATGAAGTGGCGCACGTACTGGCTCATCACAGTGCCGAGGAGCTGAGCCATGCACTGGTCATGAATGGCGTCCTCAGTGCGGGCGGAGCGGCCTTGGGCGGTTCAGACGCGAAGACGAGGGAGATCGCAATGCAGGCCATGGGCATTGGCGGGCAGTACGGCGTTGCGCTTCCCTTCAGTCGCCTTCATGAATCCGAGGCGGATGAACTGGGCCTCTTTCTCATGGCCGAAGCAGGGTACAACCCTCGAGAGGCCATCGCCGTATGGGAACGGATGGCTGCGGCCCAGGAGGAGCGAACCCCGGAGTTCCTTTCAACACATCCGGCTCCCGAGAATCGGATCGATGAATTCCGCGAGCTCATGCCCGAGGCGATGGAACTCTACGAGCACAGCCCGTATCGCTGAGACACGCTTCAGGGTGAGTTCGTCGGATCCGCCCCTTGATCGCCAGGTTGGCGAGGTCCACGAGGTCCACGAGGCCCGTGCGGTCCACGTGCTGGTCCGCCACGACGCGGTCGGTCGGATTGCAGGTACGCACCCAGTTCATCGGCTTCATCCGGGGAGAGGAGACCGTCCTCATCGAGGTCGAACCGGCTGAACAGGGTGGCATCGACGGGCCGTTGCCGTTCATTGCGTCTTTGCTCGAGGAATGCATCGGCCTGTTTCTGCTCATCGGGCTCGAGGGTGCCGTTGCCATTCTCATCGAACCGTTTCAGGAGTCTGTCGAGTCGCCCCTGGTCACTGCCTGCGTGTCGCTGGCGCTGTTCCATCCGGCGTCCGAGTTCATGGCGTTGCTCGGGGGTGAGCATGGCGAGAAAGGCTTCGAATCGTTCGGAACCCGCTCGCCTGCGTTCATTGCGAAGGAGGGTCTTCTGCTCGATGAGGACATCGACCTGCTGGAGGTCTGGATCATCACTGGCAAGCAGGTTTGCGATCGAAGATTCCAGTTCACTGATCTGCTCCGAGATGACAGCGGTCTCCGCCTCGAAGTCCTCGTGCATCGACTCGAAGGCGATGCGCTGGTCGTCGTCCAGATTCATCGCGTCGACGACACGCTTGACCATGCCGGCATGCCCGATGGGCTTCCTGTCCAGCGAACGCCACTGCATGGCTCCGAAGATGAAGAACACGTTGAAGACGATCGAGCAGCCAAGCAGGATGTTGAGAATCGGTCGCTTGATCATGGCGTCACCTCGTTCTTCCAATCCATGTTCACGATGGCCTCGTCGAATGCATTCATGTCGGTCGCGCCATCGAAGACATCGAAGGTGGCTGCTGCGAGAAATCGTTGTTCAAGCTGCTCCGCGTCGGTCGCAGCAAGTTGCCCGGCCCAGAACCCGAGGGCGGCCAGGGCCAGGGCGGCCGCAATACCCGATGAGGTCCACCACGCCCGGTGGGCGACGCGGGGCGCATGGGCTTCGAAGAGGAGGGTGTGTTCGCCTTCTGGAATGGAGACGAGTCGGTCGATCAACTTCGGGGAAGCCTCGTCGGAATGAATGGAGGCTAGATCCACGACCAGTTCGCGGGAGGATGCGTCGAGAGCAAGGCGAGACTCGAGGGCATCCCGAGCCTCGTCATCGAGGGTGCCGTCGAGCCAGGCCGCCAGGTCGAGGGGATCGACGGTCGCTCCTCCGGAGTCAAGGGAATCGGCCCATTGCCGGTAGATCGACAAGTCGCCTTCGTGTTGGTCTTCGTGATCGTTCATGTGGTTCTCGATCCAATGAGTTCTACGCGTTCTTCCGGGAAATCGTCCCCGGCCGGTTCATTCTTCCTGTTGGCCTGGCCCAGCTCCCATGTGCTTCCTGAGACGTTCAAGCGCCTTGTGCTTCGTACTCCTGACCGTCTGTTCGCCGACCCCGAGGATTCGTGCAGTTTCGGCCACGCTCCTGCCATCCTCAAAAAGCAGGGTCAGGACCAGATGCTGTCGGCCAGTCAGAACATGCATGGGGGCTGCGGAGTCGATTGATCCACTTTCGCGCGTATGCAGGTCCACTTCCCGGCCAGGGCCGTCATGGTCTGCCAATGGCACTTGTGGAAGGCGTTTTTTCCTGAGGACATCGATCGTCACGCTTCGGGCGATCAAGGTCAGCCAGGTGGAGATGGATGCTCGCTCGGGGTCGTAATTCAGCATCAAGCGACCGTCGTTTGCAAGCAGTCGAACATAGACGGATTGGACGACATCATCGATATCCGGCATCTGGGCGTGATCAAGCTGCTTTCCAGCAGTTCTCCGGACAGCGGCCAGGACAAGCCCGGCCGTTTCCACCACGAACACGCCCCATGCCTCCTGGTCCCCGGCTGCACAGGCTTGTAGGTCTATGTCCATGGATTGGAGGCTCGGAATCGGTTCTGAAGGGGTTCCAGGCCTGTCTGGCTGGTCGAGATTGGCCTTTCAACCCTTCATCGGGGATGCTGTGTGGTACGTAAGCGTACAACCATGCGTCCCTCGAAGCTTGAAACCCCTGTTCAGGCGGGCCAGAGGCCCATGCATACCCCCCGGAGATTCCAGATGCGATTGCCCAGATTCAATTCCACGTATCGAAACCTTCTTGCCATGTCCACCATGCTGCTTGCGGGTCAGGTCGGCTTGGATGCCGCTTTCGGCCAGGATGCACCTCGTCCGGGCACCGATCCCTTCAATCCCAGTGAACGACAGGCCTTGCTTGAACAGTTCGACAAGGATGGTGATGGCAGGCTCAGCGACGAGGAGCGAGGCGCTCTGCGCGAGCACATGCGTGAACAGGGGCAGGGAGCGGAGCGAGAGCGAGAGCGGGAGGGCAGGAATGACAGGGGGCGAGGTCGTGGGTTCGGTCGCGGCAATGATGTGCTTCGTTACATCAAGATGCCGGACTACATGGTGTCCGACCTGCAGTACGTGGCTGAAATCCTCGAGATCAACGAGGATCAGGAACCCATCATCGAACTGATCTTCGAGGACTACGACGAATCATTCCGGGAAGCTGTTGAAGTGATGGACATGTCTCTCGAGGACATCGAGGCGACCAGGCCCGAGCCGACTGACGAGATGAATGCCGAGCGGGATGCGATGCGGCAGCAGTTCCGTGAACTTCGTGATGAAGGTCGCGAGATCCGCCGTGAGATGAACAGGCTCAGGTCGGCCCAGGAGGCCGGCGAGCCGGTCGACTCGCAGATGCTGGCGCAACTCGAACAGGATGAAGCCGACCTCAGGCAGTCCATGTCCGATGGGCAGCAGCAGTACATGGCTGCTCGTGAAGCATTCGAGCAGTCGGATGAAATGCGGGAGCTGACGGCACTGAACATCAGCATCGTCCAGACCTTCGTCAATCGCAAGAATGAACTGGGGCGCATGCTCGAATCGGAACTGGAAACCACGCTTGTCGAGAGCCAGATTGAACGTCTGCCAGAGCTCTACCGAACACTCCGGAGGGTCAAGACCCTTCGCCGTGGTCGCCTTGACGGCGAGTCGGTCGACCTGACGAACATTCTCAGGGATGAGCGGCCTGGACTTGATCCGGAGACCCGGATCTCCGTGGACGAACTGCTCTCGACCTACGAGCTCGATCTCGATTCAGCCCTTGTCGCTCGCCAGGAGTACGACAACAACGTCGAACTCCAGGTCTACAGTTCGACGAGGCTCAGTGAATACGAGAAGACATTGCAGTTGCTCAAGCGGCGCCTCGAGTACCAGAAGCAGGTTCGCAACGTCAATGACCAGTACATCGAGGCACTGACGTCCGTCATGCCCGAGGAGCAGGCGCTTGATTTCAGGGAGGAAGCGCTTCGTGACGGGTACCCGCGCATCTACCGGCCATCCAGGGTCACCAGGGTGATCGACAGTGCTCGTGAATCCGAAATGCTGGCCGAAGAAATGCTGCTCGCTCTGGACTCGCTGGAAGAGGGTTACCGGGCAGAGTCCATGCCACTGTTGACTCGTCATCTCATGCTCGTTCGTGAGCATGAAACACCAAGGGAAATCGAGTTTCTCGAGCGTCGCATGAACGGCGAGATGCCCTGGGGCCAACGACGTGGGGAGGACGATTCAGAGGATCCCATCGACGAGGTGGAGGACGAGCGAAGGGAACTGGACAACAGGTATCTTGAACGACTCCAGGCCCTGCTTGGCGACGACCTCTATCAGCAGTTCGGCGGCAGGCGTGGAGGAGATCGCAATCGTCGTGGCGATGGAGCCCCCGGCGACTTCGATCGCGAGGCCATGATGTCCCAGTACGACGCAGATGGCGATGGTGAACTCAATGAAGAGGAACGCATGGCCATGATTCGCGCAATGCGTGAACGCTTCGGTGGTGAAGGTGGCCGTGGTGGCCGCGGCGGCCGTGGTGGTCGTGGCGGTGGTCCCGGAGGGCCTGGTGGAGGACGAGGCGGGGCTGGCGGTCCCGGTGGCGGAGGTCCCGGCGGTGGTGGACCTGGCGGCGGTGGTGGTCCTGGAAGTGGTGGTCCTGGCGGCGGAGGGGGCAATCGTCCTTGATCACCGCCTTCACGGGTGATGTGGAAACATCATCGGCGGGCAGGTTTCCATTGGCGATCGGCGCCTGCAGTCCGTATGCTGGGACGCAGGATCGAACGACTCGATGGAGCGACCAGTGACGATCGGACTCGACCAGCATCTTGATGCCGGGTTAGAAGGTTGGAACAGCCTTGGGATCGACATCGCTGCGGTCGCATTCATTCCATGGTCCAAGGACCTTGAACCCTGCTTCGACGAGGAAGCGGGACGCATTCTTGCGGCCTGTGCCGGTCTGATCGTCGGTGTAGAGCATGTAGGCAGTACCAGCATCGAGTCGCTTCCATGCAGGCCTGCGATTGATCTTCTGGTCGGCGTGGAACACCTGCGGAATGCCAGTGGGTGCATCGAACCTCTCAAGGCCATCGGCTATCGATGCCATGGCGAGGACGGTATTGCAGGCCGGAGGTATTTCACCCGTTCCATCGAGGGTCGCTGCGTGGTGAAACTGCACATGGTTCAGCATCAAGGCGAGTTCTGGAACAATTCGCTGAAATTCCGCGATCTGCTCCGTGCCGACCTCTCGGCCAGGCAGGAGTACTCCGAGGCGAAGCAGGAACTGCAGGTTCGGTTTGAAACCACCCCGAGGGACTATGAACTGGCTCGTCTTGAATACGAGCGGGCCGCCCTCGGCTGAATCCACTTCCACCCAGTTTCCTGCAACCCCACCAGGAGCCGC
>PBMX01000021.1 GCA_002722935.1 Phycisphaerae bacterium
GGACCGACCACGAAGTCCACTCCTGCCTGCCTCGCGGAAGCGTCTTCCAGCAGGGTCGAGACAACGACCCACCTGCCGGGCAGAAGCGTCACATCACCCATGGAAACCCCCCTGGTGCCGCCGAGCCGATAGGTCAAAGGAAATGAACGTTCCCGCATCGGCAGCGTCGTCCCGGTCGCTGGATTGAGAAACTCGATCTGCACCCCGTCGTCCAGGACCGGCGTCGTGCCGTTCGTCGACTCGATGCAGACAAGCCAGGTCCCCTGGGCAAGGACATTGATGTCGGTTTCTCCAGGCACCGTCACGGGCCTGAAGTCGATCTGGCGGATTGACGCAATGAGCGCACCGGCTGCAACGGCGGCTGCAAGAACGATCAGGATTCCCACGAGCATGTACCAGGTGCGTGATGGCGTGAGCCGCGTGCTTCCCATCACGCCCCGGCCACTGCAGCCAGCGCATCAACCAGTTTCTCGCGTGCAGCAGGTATGGCCTCGTTGACCCGGGCACCACTGGCCCGGACGTGTCCGCCTCCACCAAGTTGCACCGCGAGAGCGCTGACATCGATGGTCATCGCATCCTCCGCTGGCGGCTTGGAGCGGAGGCTGATCTTCGTGGCCCCGTCCTCCTCGGCGTAGAGCAGGAAGGAGGCCCGAACGGCCTTGATCGACAGGGGCTGGTTGACAAGGCCCTCGACCTCGACGCGGTGGGCGCCCGTTTCGCTGAAATCATCACTCGTCAACTGCATGACTGCGCAGGTACCGTCGAAGAGCAGTTCCATAGAGCCAAGCGCCCGTGCAAGAAGTCCCATCTTCCCGGGCGTGCCTTCCTCCTCGAGCAGCCTGTACATCCTGTCGCGGTCGACACCTGCGGTGATGAGTCGGGACGCCATGGCGAATGCAGCGGCATCGGCGTTGGAATGCCTGAACCAACCGGTGTCCGTGGCCAGTCCCGTGAAGAGCGCCTCCCCGACACCGTCCCCATCAAGACCCATGCCCAGTTCATCGAGCAGTCGCAGCACCATCATGGTGGCGGATGCGCACGATGTGTCGATGATTCGATCGGGGGCGATGTCGTTTCCTACGGGATGGTGGTCCATGCCGACGATCCGATCCCGGCGCGCCTTCAGCCAGTCTGACAAGGGACCGACCTGAACCCAGGCGCCGGTGTCCACCAGGATGACCAGGTCGGGATCGCCTGCTGGATCGGACTCGGAGTCGACGAAGGGAGTCTCCCCCGCCAGGGTCCTGAGTGTCGGTGACACCGGGCCCACGAGATGGATATCGACGTTCTGCGGGAGCGCCCTTGCAAGCGCAAGGCAGGAGCCCATGGCATCTCCATCAGGCTTGCGATGCGTGACGACCAGGATCGAGCCTGCCGTCCGTACTCGTTGGGCCAGGGCCTCCCAGGTTGTCGTCGTCTCGTAGGTGTCCATATGCAGACTGTACCGTGGAAGGCGATGCTCATGAGCCGCCGGGGGTCATGGCATCACGACCGCGCGTCGCACGGCTTCAAGATCATGGTTCATCTGTTCGACCAGTTCCTCGGTTGAATCGAAGGCGACCTGGTCCCTGATCCGAAGATCGAAGCGGACCTCGATGTCCCAGCCGTAGTCGTCGAGCGGAGCCTCGTGGTCCAGCAGGTGCACTTCACAGAGGCGATCGACCGTCTCGAACGTGGGTTTTTCACCGACACTGATCGCCGCAAGCCGCTGCTCGCCGCCGGGCAGGACGGCCGACCCGGCGTAGACCCCGTCTCCGGGAAGGATCATGTCCCCGTGATCGATGTTCGCCGTCGGCATGGAGAGGGTTCGACCACGTTTGTCTCCCTCGATAACGCGGCCTTGCAGTGCCCATGAACGTCCAAGCAGTGCAGTGGCATCATCGATCCTTCCTTCCTCGAGAAACGAACGGATCAAGCGGCTGCCGACGACGACATCCTCACCTCCTGGAAGCGGTGCGCTGACCGGTTCGACGATGACGGTTTCGAACCCGGAGTCGCTCCCCACTTCCCTGAGCAGCGTGACATCACCGGCCCGGTCACTGCCGAAGCGGAAATCGGGCCCTTCGACGAGCACGCGCGGCTGGAAAGCCTCGACGAACCATTCGATGAACTCGCGTGGTGACTGGCCAAGTCGCTCCGGCGAAGGTTCCATCTCGACCACGCGATCACATCCAGCCGACTCCAGCAGGCGAGTGCGACTGGACGCGGTCGTCAGTCGCCGCAGGGGAGTCGAGGGATCGAGAACCGTCACTGGATGGGGTTCGAAGGTCAATGCGACCACCTGGCCGCCTTCCCCGGCATGGCTCCTGGCCTCCTGGACCAGAGACTGGTGCCCGAGATGAACCCCGTCGAAATTTCCAATAAGGAGTGCGGTGATGCCTCGCATTGATCCAAAAATACGCGTTCCACTTCAAGAAGCCAAGTTCCGCGGCCTCAACCCTTGATTCGCGCTCCCCGCCTCGGTATTCATACCCCGATGCAGGGAACTCCAGAGCCATCTACATCCCAGCGACCGACCGATCCGGGACCGATCATCGACCAGGTCACCGAGAGCCTCCGGTCCATGGCCAACGAGGTCATCCCATGGTTCATCGAGCAGATGCCGACCATGTACTTCCAGGACACCGATCCGGAAACGCAGTTGGCGCACATGCGGGCCATCACGGCCGCCAAGGCCTCGGGTCGACCCCTCGAACTGACCCTCCGAAGCGAGGATGGAACCGAGTGGACCTCCATGAGGCCGCTGGACTACCCGGGCGTCCTCGCTGAACTGGTGGCCGAACTTCCAAACGACCAGCCGCTTCGTGCCGCGAAGATCCACACGGCCCGCGACGGGAATCTCGTCATCGACACGTTCGAGTTCGGGCAGATGCCCGACTTCGATCCCTCGGACGAGGAGCAGGCACGCAAACTGGAAAGCACCATCGAGTACGCCAAGGTGCATCTGCCCGAGTGGAAGAGCGAGGAAGTCCGGGACTACTTCCACAGGTGCAACGCCGACTACGTGCTGACGCTCACCCCCCTTCGAATGTGCAATCACTGGAAACTCTGCTGCGCGGTATCGGGCACGGACGGAACGGATGCCTCGATCGAGAAGGAAGCGGCCGATCCAAACCACAGCAGGATCGTCGTGGCCGTCAGCAACAGTTCACGCCGATCGATGCTCGAGCGGATCGCACGACTCCTGAGTCGAGCCTCCATCAACATCCACCGCGCCTACCTCGACACCATCTCCGACGGCCACAATGGTGCGATCAGTCTCCTGGGATTCGTTGTCGAAGGTGAAGACGGGCACGCGATCGATCCAGACGGGGAACTCTGGAAACAGGTTCGCCGAGATCTGCTGCGCATCAAGTGGGTCGATGAGCGATGCATCCAGATCGACCATACGCATCCCCAACTCGACCTGGTTCACTCCGAACTGATCGTGGCACTGGGCGATCTCGTCCACCAGATTCTCACGAAGCGAAACGCGTACGCCTTCACGAGCGACCGGATCCGCACGATGTACGAGGCGAACATCGACATCGCCTCGGACGTCTGTGATCTGCTCCTGCAGCGATTCAATCCAGAGGACCCCCTCGAAGACAAGGCCTTCTGGACGAGTGCGCGACGATTGCAGAAGCGGATCGAGACCGGGGTCGACCTCGAGGATGCTCGAACCGTGCTCGGTTGCATGGTCGAAGCGGTGATGTCTGTCCTGAAGACCAATCTCTACCTCGATGACCGCTATGCACTGTCCCTGCGTCTGGACCCGAGGCTCCTTGAATGTGATTCCCGCCCCGACCGACCCTACGGCGTGTTCTACGTGCACGGGCGCGGCTTCAACGGGTTCCACGTCCGATTCAGGGACATCGCCCGTGGTGGCGTGCGGGTGATCCTCCCCCGCGGCGAGGCCGAGCATGCAAGCGAGGTCGAACGACTCTACGACGAGGCCTATGGCCTTGCCGCCGCCCAGCAGTTGAAGAACAAGGACATTCCCGAAGGCGGGTCGAAGGCCGCCGTTCTCGTGCATCCCACGAGCCGGACCCGGCGTTCCGTCAAGGCCTTCATTGATTCCCTCCTCGACCTGATTACCCTCGACCCGGCCACCAGGAAACTCATCGTCGATCGCCTCGGGCAGGACGAACTGCTGTACCTGGGACCGGATGAGAACGTCACCCCGGAACTCATCGAGTGGATCGTCGATCGCGCCGAGTACCGTGGGTACAGCATGCCCACCGCCCTGATGAGTTCCAAGGCCGGCGCGGGAATCAACCACAAGGATTACGGCGTCACGAGCGAAGGCGTCTGCGTCTTCCTGGAGGTCGGTCTCTCGACACTTGGCATCGACCCGAGGAAATCCCCCTTCAGCGTGAAGATGACCGGTGGTCCCGACGGTGACGTCGGAGGCAATGCGATCAAGATCCTGATTCGCGAATACGGTGACAACGTACGCATCGTCGGCATCGCCGACGGCAGCGGCAGTGCCGAGTGCTCCGAGGGCCTCGACCACGATGAACTGCTCAGGCTCGTCGACGAGTCACGTCCGATCGCCGAGTTCGATGAACAGCGCCTCGGCGCCTCCGGCAGTGTTTCGAGCATCGAGGATGCCGATGGAGTGCGGCTTCGAAACACCCTGCACAATCGACTCGTCGCGGACGCCTTCCTGCCCTGCGGAGGACGACCCAACACCATTCATGAAGGCAACTGGTCCGACTTCCTGCTTGAAGACGGACGACCCAGCAGCCTGCTCGTCGTAGAGGGAGCCAACCTGTTCCTCACGCCCGAGGCCCGGGATGCACTGCATGAAGCCGGGTGCCTCATCTTCAAGGACAGCTCCGCCAACAAGTGCGGGGTGATCTGCTCGAGTTTCGAGATCATCGCCAGCATGCTCCTGACCACGGAGGAGTTCCTCGCCATCAAGGCCCAGTTCGTGGAAGAGGTGCTCGTGAAGCTGCGCCACCTCGCGCGGCAGGAAGCCGAACTGCTGACACGCATCTACGTCCAGCAGCGAACCCTTCCCATGCCCCACCTCTGCAGGAAGATCAGCGAAGTCATGATCCGGACCGCCGATGCCATCGAGGCGTCACTCGACGACCTTCCCCAGGAAGACATGGATCGCCTTTCCGGGCTCATCGACGACCACCTGCCTCCGATCCTCGTGGAGACGGCCGGTGAACGCCTCATGTCCGCGACCCCGGCCTCCTACCTCAGGTGGATCATGGCCAAGTCCCTCGCTGCACACATGGTCTACAGGGAGGGGTATTCCTCGCTCGAGTCGATTCCGGATGACAACATCGCCTCGCTGGCCCTCGACTATCTTCGCCTTGAACAGGATCGCATCTCCCTCGCAACCGAGGTCGAATCGACCTCGGCGGAACACCGGGATCGAATCGCGGCCATACTTCGCCAGGCGGGAATTCTCTCCTCCATGGGCCGGGCCTCTTCGGATGAGTCCCCCTGAGGCGGACTCGCCGGCTGACAGCTCCAGCGGCCCCGAGGTGATACACTGTGAGGCCCGACCGGGAAACCAGAAGGACCTTCATCATGCAACGGAATCGCCTTTCGACTCGACGGACATACGCACTGCTTCTTGCAGGCACGACCCTGCTGATGGGTTGTGAACACGAGGCCTCGCTGGACCAGGCGAGAGCCGCGGCCGAGGCTCACCAGGCCGAGGGACTCGTGGCTGAAGCAGGGAATGACGCCGAGCAGTTGAAGAAGGCGATCAACCGCATTCGCGGCATCCGCGGTGGAACGAAGATCCAGCAGGCCAACCGCGACCTCCTCCTGGCCTCGACCCAGATCAGGCTCGGCCAGGTCCAGGTCGATGCGTTCAACTCGATGGAGTTGTCACTTCGCAACGAGATCGGTCACATCAGCAGCCTCGTCGATCTCATGGAGTCGCTGCAGGTCTTCATCGATCAGCGGGATGTATCGCTCGATCAACTCGGAAGCGGCGACCTGCAGGATCAACGCACCCAGTTGGAAATGAAACGGGCTTCGCTCCAGCGTCAACTCAACGACATGCAGGCCCCGGTCAATGCGATGGACGAGGAAATCGCCAGCCAGACCGCTCGCATCAGCGACCTTCGACGTGCGGCTGAAGCACTCCGTGAGGAACAGGCCCAACTGGGCATCCTCGATGGGTTCGATGCATTCCGTCGATCCGTCGACGTCGACAACGAGGCCGACATCCTGGCCATCGAGGTCGCGCAGGCTCAAGTCCTCCGTGACCTTGAAACCCAGCCCCTCATCGACCATGCCACGCTGGCTTCCGATCAGACACAGGAACACATCGTCGAGATCTCGGCCGCCCACGGAACCCTCGAAGCCCTTGTGGATTCCTATTCCTCCCAATCCAGCTCGGCCCGATCGCTGCTGAACAGGATGAATGACGAGGTCAATGCCGCGATGCAGTCGCTGAACCAGCAGGACAGCGGCGTGTTGACGGAATCCTATGTCGCCGCGCGAGCCACGCTGGACAAGGCGGCCGGTGATGCGCGATCCGGATCAAGGGGAATCGACAAGGCCGGCAAGAATGCCGCCTCCTTCCTCCAGAGCCAGGCCCACATGCTTGCATTCCAGGTCGATGGAAGCCGCCTCCGGGGACTGATGGAACGACAAGGACTTCTTGGTCGCCTTTCCAGCAGCAGGGTGGTGAACAACCGCGACTCCTACGCCATGCAACTGAAGAAGGTGGAGAGCACCATCTCGGAGGTCGGCGCCGGTGCCAAGGCTGCCGGTGAAGCAGCCATCCAGGCCCTTGGAAATGTCCGCGGCGGTGAGGTCGACCAGATCCGAAGCCAGATCGAGGCGACGATGAACCTGATGGGCATGGCCAGCGAGATGGAGCAGGCTGAAACCCGCCCGGAAACTCCGGCGCAGGCACCGGCACCCTCCAGCCCCGCCCCCGCTCCGGCGGCGACCGGACCGTCCTACGACACCCCGCAGGCTCTTGTCGAATACCTCAACGGCATGATCGAGTCTCGAGAGTCACTGAAGCAGAAACTCCAGGCCATCCACGCCGTCTCCCATGCGACTACCACTGAAGCCAGGGATGGAAACAGGCTCCAGGTCGAGTTCCTCGATGCCTTCCAGGGACTCTGGGATGCCGCGCAGACCAAGTTCGGGCAGGCATCCTCCCCGACACTGGGCATGATCAAGACACAGATCGACAGCAGCATCTCCAAGATGCACCTTGACAGCCTCAAGGTCACCTCCGATACGACCGCCGAGATCACCGTCGACCAGCCAATGGGTCCCCCCATCACCCAGTACATGGTGAAGACTGATCATGGGTGGATGATCAACGAGGACGAGAACTATGCTCGTACCCCTGCACTGAAAGAGGGCATGAAGCAACTCCCGGCGATGATCGCCGCCTTCAAGAACGTCACCAAGCAGATCCAGGACGGAACGATTTCCAACTCGATGGGAATCGACATGGCCATCGGCCAGGCTCTGGGTGGCGGAGCACCGGGCGGTCCGTGAATCAACCCTGTCGATCGGCAAGCACATCCACCGCTGTGGAACGGACCAGGTCCGCCTCCCCCTCGTCGGACGCGATCGATTCGATCTTCGAGACGAGATTCGCCCCGACGTCACCTTGACTTGATGCATTCCCGGCCGCGATGACGGCGTTGCGCCGCATCATCTCGAGGTTCGCCCTTTTCATGGCTGATGATGTGAATGCCTCGCTGCGTTCCGCCGGCCCCCACTCCATGACGGTTGCCAGGTCGAAGGCGGATGCATCGGGTGTTCGACCCTCGACGTCCGCGGTCGGCGGATTCGCGTAGGCCTGGTGAACCTGGATCGCCTGGTTCCGTGTCGTCATGGCATTGTGAGGGCAGACCTCCTGGCAGACATCGCAGCCGAAGAGCCAGTCGCCCACGTCGGCATGGAGACCGGGGTCGACCATGCCACGACGCTCGATGGTCATCTCGCTTATGCAGCGGCCTGCATCGATCGACCATGGTTCGATCGCATCCGTCGGGCATGCATCGATGCACCGGGTGCACGTACCGCATGGATCATCCTTCGGAAGGTCCGGTGCGCGCGTGGGCTGCAAGGGCAGCGAGGTCACGATCGCTCCCAGGAGAATCCAGCTCCCCGTGCCGGGAGCGATCAGCAGCGTGTGCTTCCCGATGCTGCCCAGCCCAGCCGATTCGGCCAGTTCCCGCTCGTGGATCGGTGCCGAATCCACGCAGGCGCGGAACACGTGATCCGGTTCCTTCGATGCAAGTGCATCGCATACCGCATGGAGACGTCGTTTCATGACGACGTGGTAGTCTCGACCTCGCGCGTATCGCGCGACGCGGCCGAAGCCGGCGGGGACATCATCCTTCTCGCCGAGCGAATAGCGGTCGGCCACGCAGATGACGGAGCGTGCTCCATCGATGATTCTCCGTACATCCTTCCGGATCTCGACGTGCCGCTCCATCCAGGCCATGGATCCGTGCCGACCATCGGCGAACCATGCATCCTGCTCTGAAGCACGACCACTCGCTTCCGCCGCCGCTACGCCGGCGAGAACGAATCCCTGCTCATGACACAGTTCGAGAACCCAGTCCGCCGGGACCGTCGGTGTCATTGTCTCATCAGAGCGGGACATCGATGCCTTCCCACGGACGCTCCTCCGGGTCCACCGGCTCGAGGTTCGCATGGGCAACGAGCAATGTGCGCTGCCCATACTCCAGGAAGTCGACCGTCGCGGTCGTTCCCCGGGGCCTGTGGATGACACGGCGAACGACACCGAGCCCGAAGGTCTGGTGCCGAACCGTCATTCCCACCTGCCACGTGGTATCCGGAATGGCCGAGCGGACCCCGGTCCAGGGATCTCGATCATCGACACGCTCGACAGCGTCATCCGGCAGTTCACCAAGGAACTGGCTGGGCATGGCCCGCTCGGTGATCCCGCGGACCGTTCGACGATGCGCCCAGGTGAGTGCCAGATTCTTCCTCGCCCTTGTCATGCCGACGTAGCAGAGGCGTCGTTCCTCCTCGAGGCCGTTCTCCTCCCCTACGGATCGGCCATGCGGCAGGAGGCCCTGCTCGAGGCCCGCGATGGCGACCACGTCGAACTCGAGACCCTTGGCGGCATGAAGCGTCATCAAGGTGACGGCGCCACGCTCGGGATCGACCATGTCCGCATCGCTGACCAGAGCGATGGATTCGAGCCAGGCGGCCAACTGTTCGAGAATCGTCGAGGCCTCCTCCCCTTCGTCCACCGGTGGCGGTGTCCACTCGGCGGCGGCGGTGACCAGTTCATCGAGGTTCTCCAGCCTCGCGATGTCCTCGTCACCACGACCCGACTTGAAGGCCTGCTCAAGCCCCGACTCGCGAATCACGGAGGCCACCAGGTCCGGAAGATCCATCACGAGGCTGCCTCCGTCGGCGGCCGCACGCCATCGATCGACCATCTCCACGAAGGCCGCGATGGAACGAGCTGCGCGCGCGGCCATCGTGTCGATTCGGCCGACGTCCCGAAGCGCTTCGCCTAGCCGGATGTTTTCCAGCATCGCGTGCTGTTCGACGCGGCCGAGAGACGTCTTGCCGATCCCGCGTGGCGGGGAGTTGATCACCCG
This sequence comes from Phycisphaerae bacterium, assembly GCA_002722935.1. GTDB lineage: Bacteria > Planctomycetota > Phycisphaerae > Phycisphaerales > SM1A02 > SP202. The sequence continues at coordinate 9,570 of PBMX01000021.1, forward strand.
TCGCAGCGCCGTGTCGTCGTTTCGATTGACCACGAGGCGCAGATACGACAGTGCATCCTTGATCTCGGCGCGTTCATAGAAGGCGGTTCCACGAGCCACGACGTAGGGAACGCCTCCGTCCCGGAACGCCTGTTCGAGCACGCGGCTGAGGGCGTTGATCCTGTAGAGCACCGCCATCTCGCTCCAGGGGACACCCTTGTCGGCATGATCCTTGAATGCAGCGAGAATCGTGGAGGCTTCCTGGTGCTCGTCTCCCGAAGGTTGCAGCAGCACCCGTGCTCCATCCTCCAGCTCGGTATGGAGTTCCTTGCGAAGGTGCGACGCGTTGTGCCCGATGAGCTTCGCCGACGCGGCGACGATATGACCCGTGCTCCTGAAGTTGCGACCGAGCGGAACCACCTTCGCATCGGGGTACTGCTCCTCGAATTCCAGGATGTTCCGGACATCCGCCCCACGCCATGCGTAGATGGACTGATCCGGATCACCCACCACGCAGATGTTCCTGGCCGTCCCGACGAGCGAGGTCGCGATGAGGAACTGCGCGTGGTTCGTGTCCTGGTACTCGTCGATCAACAGGTACCTGTATCGATCCTGGAGGGCCTCGCGGACGGCCGCATCATCACGAAGCATCATGGCCATGCGCATCAGCAGATCATCGAAATCCAGCGCATCATTCGCCTGCATGATCTCTTCGTACGCCCTGTAGATGCGCCCCATCGTCCTGGAGTAGAAGTCGCCGCCGATGTGTTCCTCGTGCATCTCCGAGGTGACGAGCATGCTCTTGTAGTTGCTGATCGATTCACCGACCGATGCAGGCGTCCAGTTGGCCGGATCGAGTTCGGCCTTTCGAATCGCCTGCTTGAGCACGGAACGCCGGTCAGTCGTGTCGTAGATCGAGAAGCCCGGCGGAACGCCTGCCGAGTCCGCGTACTGGCGGAGAGTGCGTGCGCAGAAACCGTGATAGGTCATGCACGTCACGTCACGTGCATCGACATCGCGTTCCTGCAGCAGCAGGTCGACGCGATCCCGCATTGCGCCGGCGGCCTTGTTCGTGAACGTCAGCGCAAGCATGCGCCATGCCGGAACACCGTGCGCGATCAACCAGGCCATGCGACGCGTGACGACCGTCGTCTTCCCGGAACCGGGGCCGGCCAGCACGAGCAATGGACCATCCACGGTCGTCACGGCTTCCTGCTGCGCCTCGGTCAAGTCTTCCAGCAAGGTGCCCACGTCGTCATGCATTGCTTCAATCCTATTCATCGACGCCCATCCCATGGCCCTGGAGAGGGCTTCCAAGGCCATGAATCGGCCCTTCCTCCGCCGCCATTCTCCCTTGTCCACAGGCCATGGACCATCTGACCAGATGCGTTTTTGATGCTTAAAACCATGATTGACAGCATGTTGGGACGTTGTTCACAATAAATCAAGATGGAGTGTATGGCATTGTTGCAGACACAACATGTGGTAGTACGATACACCCTTGTCGGCCCTCCTGCCCCAAAAATGGGGTGCACGGGCCTGCGAGACAACAGGAATGGCACCGGGGCTCTTGATGTGAAGGGCCCATTTCAGGTGCGAGAAGGGGAAAAGAGGTTCAGGAAGTCCAGGGACGTGCAGACGGATTCGCACGACCCACACAAGGCACAGGAGGGATGCACGAAAGGCAGGAAGGATGAACCCGGCAACGGATGAGTCCCCTTTGCGTGCATCAGGACATCAAATCAGGTGGACCTCGGGGTAGGACCCCGCAGGCAGTGACACTCAGGGAACGAGATGCAGATCAAACGACGATTTACGACCCCGGGGCAGGACGTATTCAGCACAGTCGAATGGGAACAGCGAAGCAGCCGCATCACGAATGCGGATGGTTCCGTCGTGTTCGAGATGAAGAATGCGTGGATACCGAAACAGTGGAGCCAGCTCGCTACGGACATCATGGTGAGCAAGTACTTCAGGAAGGCCGGTGTTCCACAACTCGGGGATGACGGGGAACCGATCCTCGACGACAACGGCCAGCCGACGACCGGCCCGGAACGATCCGCGAAGCAGGTCATCCATCGTCTCGCCGGATGCTGGCGCGCCTGGGGTGAAAAGCACGGCTACTTCGATACCAGCGGTGATGCGGAAACGTTCTACGACGAAATGTGCTGGATGCTGCTGCACCAGGTGGCGGCCCCCAACAGCCCGCAGTGGTTCAACACCGGCCTGCACTGGGCCTACGGCATCAGCGGCCCTGCGCAGGGACACTGGGTCAACCACCCCACCTCCGGTGAAGCGATGCCGGCCAACGACGCCTATTCCCATCCACAGCCGCATGCATGCTTCATCCAGTCGATCAACGACGACCTCGTCGGTGAAGGCGGCATCATGGACCTCTGGACGAGGGAAGCAAGGCTCTTCAAGTACGGGTCGGGAACTGGAACGAACTTCTCGAACATCCGTGGTGAAGATGAGGCCCTTTCCGGAGGCGGCAAGAGCTCGGGACTCATGAGCTTCCTGAAGATCGGTGATCGCGCCGCGGGCGCCATCAAGTCAGGTGGAACGACGCGGCGAGCGGCCAAGATGGTCTGCCTCGACGCCGACCACCCGGACATCGAGGCATTCGTCAACTGGAAGGTCCGCGAGGAACTGAAGGTCGCCTCCCTGGTCGAGGGGATGAAGACACTCTCCCCGGCACAGCAGGCCATGGCGGAACGACTCGGCCTGAATCTGGATTACGATTTCAACGGGGAGGCATACCAGACGGTCTCCGGCCAGAACTCGAACAACTCGATCCGACTCGGCAGCGACTTCTTCCGCGCCGTCGATACCGACGCGGAGTGGGAACTCGTCCGTCGCACGGACGGCGAGATCTCGAAAACGCTTCCGGCCCGTGAACTCTGGGACCAGATCTGCACCGCGGCCTGGCAGTGCGCCGACCCCGGGGTCCAGTTCGATTCGACCATCAACCAGTGGCACACGTGCCCTGAATCCGGACGCATCAACGCCTCGAACCCATGCAGCGAATACATGTTCCTGGATGACACGGCGTGCAACCTCGCCTCGATCAACCTCCTTCGTTTCTACGACGCCGGCTCCCGAGAGTTCGACGCCGAGGGATACGGACACGCGATCGACATCTGGACCATCGTGCTCGAGATCTCGGTCCTCATGGCCGCATTCCCCTCGAAGCAGATCGCGGAACAGAGCCATCGATACAGGACCCTCGGCCTGGGCTTCGCCAACCTCGGCGCCATGCTGATGCAGGCGGGCATTCCATACGATTCCGACGACGGCCGAGCCATCTGCGGTGCCATCACCGCCATGCTCACCGGTCGCTCCTACGCCATGAGTGCGCGGATGGCCGCCGAACTGGGCCCATTCTCCGGCTACGAGGACAATCGTGATTCGATGCTCCGGGTCATCCGGAATCATCGGCGAGCCGCTCATGGACTCGATCGCGAGTCCCATGAATGGGAAGTTCTCGACATTCCACCGGTCTCGATCGATCACGCATGCCTCAAGAGCGACACCATCGGCATCAGGAATGCGCAGGTCCTCCTCGCACGCGCTGTCGAATCCTGGGACGAGGCCCTAAGCCTCGGTGAGGAGAACGGCTATCGAAACGCCCAGGTGACCGTCATCGCTCCGACGGGCACCATCGGCCTGCTCATGGACTGTGACACGACCGGCGTGGAGCCCGACTTCGCCCTGACCAAGTTCAAGAAACTTGCGGGCGGCGGGTACTTCAAGATCGCCAACCAGTCACTGCGACCGGCCCTGGAAGCACTCGGTTATGACGAGGACCAGTGCCGCCTGATCATGACCTACGTCATGGGCGCTCTTTCCCTGGATGTCCCGATGCCCAAGGGTGTCGCCGAAGATGGCGACGACCTGCTCTTCAGGGACTTCCTGAAGTCCAAGGGCTACTCGAACGACGATCTCAACGAGGTCATAGACCAGTTGCCAACCATCTTCGAGATCGGCTTCGCCTTCACGGCCTGGACGATGCCGGAGCATGTCCTCGAGGAACTCGGCGTGGATGTCGAGGATGCCCGCAACGACGCATCCTTCAACGGCCTCATGGTCCTCGGGCTCACCCGGGAACAGATCGCCGAGTTGAATACGACCATCTGCGGTACGCAGACCATCGAGGGCGCCCCCGATCTGCTTGAGGAACACCTCCCGGTCTTCGATTGCGCCAACAAGTGTGGCCCGATGGGTCGGCGGTACATCGCCACGTCGGGACACATCCGGATGATGGCTGCTTCACAGCCCTTCATCTCGGGTGCGATCTCGAAGACGATCAACCTTCCCAACGAGGCCTCCATCGATGACATCGCGGAGTCCTACTGGCTCAGTTGGGAACTGGGCCTGAAGGCCAATGCCCTCTATCGAGACGGCTGCAAACTCAGCCAGCCGCTGAATACGTCGACCGGCGCCCTCGAGGACGAGGATGTCGAGGAAGACGAACTTGAACTCGAGGCCGCCTCGGCGGAGATCGCCGGCGAGGTGGTCGAAACAGCCACCCATGTCGCGGAAGAAGCGGAGGCCAATGTCGTCGAGCGGGTGGTCGAACGGATCATCGAACGACCGATGCGTCGACGTCTCGACGACACCCGTCGAAGTCTCACCCATCACTTCAACGTCGCCGGCCACGAGGGTTACCTCACGGTCGGCATGTACAACGATGGCTCTCCCGGTGAGTTGTTCATCACGATGTCCAAGGAGGGATCGACGATCGGCGGCCTCATGGACAGCCTGGGCACCGCCATCAGCGTGGCCCTCCAGTACGGCGTCCCGGTCGAAAGCCTGGTGACGAAGTTCGCCCACCAGCGATTCGAACCCCAGGGCATGACCACCAACCGCGAGATCCCCTTCGCCAAGAGTCTCGTCGACTACATCTTCCGCTGGATGGGAATGGAGTTCGTCGAGGGATACCGGGAAGCGAATGCCGCTTCACAGCCACGTACAACATCGTCGACTCCGTCGATTCCCGCAGCACGCGTGGAACCGAAGGACACGACCAAGGTCAAGGAGGACCGGACATGGAAGGAGTCGGAGCCCGAAGCCGACAAGGCACCGCAGGCGGGATCGCGGATCACGTCGGGCGACGAGCCGGCATCCGGTCCCTCGGACATCATCGACATGGTTGCCAGCGAGCACGCCGATGTCGTCGCCCGGGAGACGGACGCCGCCACATCAACGACCACGCCAGCCGGCAGTGGACAGACCACGGCGACCGCGACGAGCGGGCTGAACCAGTCAACCGCAATGCTCATGGGCGATGCGCCGGCCTGCGACGGATGTGGGGCGATCACCGTTCGAAACGGCACCTGCTACAAGTGCATGAATTGCGGCAACTCGATGGGATGCAGTTGACGCATTGAGGAATCCTGAAGCCTGGCCCGAATCCACCTGTTCGGGCCTGGAAACGCGAACCGGACCCGTTGAAAGGAGGGCATCACACACAGGGCATGTCGAAAGGATGTCTGGCATGCCAGGTGAGGACAAAGGAACTGTCCTTCGATCCGATCCCTGGATCGACCCTGCTTTCTTCTCCGGTTTCGCGTGAACTCGCGAAGGTTCAAGGATGACCTTGGCACCTGGGGAAGCCCGTCTCACCCTCCGGGTCGGACACACAAGGGCTTCTTCTCTCTTCCCTCCCCCCGTAACGGTACCCACCCCGTTACGGGGGTTTTCTGTACCCCCTTGGAAGCGGACTGTGGAGGATGATCCAGTTATCATGCCCACTGATGACACACGCCGTCCTTGCCTCCAGCCTGACCGACTACCTCCCGATCGCCATCCTCATCCTGATGGCCGTGATCTTCGCCGTCGTGAACATCATCGGGGCCGGCATCCTCGGACCAAAGAAGCACGGCCAGACCAAGGACCAGACCTACGAATCGGGAATGAACCCGGTCGGGACTGCGAGGAAGCGATTCAACATCCGCTTCTACATCGTGGCCATGACCTTCCTGGTCTTCGACATCGAGATCATCTTCCTCTACCCGTGGGCGGTGGACTTCACGCAACTGGAGCCCATGAGCGACGAGTCCATGCTTTTCTTCGGTCGAATCCTCTTCTTCCTCCTGACGTCGATCATCGCCTACGTCTACGCCTGGAAGAAGGGTGTCTTCCGCTGGGATTGAGCGGCTGCATTCGGGTAGAATCCGCGGCTCGAGACGGGGCGTAGCTCAGCTTGGCAGAGCGCGTGCTTTGGGAGCACGAGGTCGCAGGTTCAAATCCTGTCGCCCCGATTCCGTTGGCCCATGGAACCCGATGAGCGGGGATACGATGCCAGGCCCGGATTCCAGCGGCCATATTCAACGGATAATTCAAATTACACCTTGATCAGAGGTGCTCTTGTCGCTCCAATCGGGGTTCTATCGTGGAGGAGAAACAACATGCGACGCGAATACCGGTTCCCTGCCCTGCTGATTTTTCTGACCTGCGCGACGACCGCTCTGGGCTGGCAGGGTGGTGAAGGCTGGACGTTCGACGCCTCCAAACACCTTGACGCCACGCGTGCCCATGTCATGTCCTTCGGCACGAAGATCGCATTGTCGCATGACGTGACCCGGGTCGCAGTGAAGCTCGATGGAGTACCCGGCGAGGCTGGTGAACTGGCAGGATTCGATCCAGGAGAACTCGAGTCTCTGGGACTTGATGGCTGGCACCTGCTGCCGCTGCCTCCTGGCGAGCAGACGACCCGCGGCGTGATCGATGCCGTCGGGAGCCTCTCCATCGCCGGCGGAGTTCGCATGGCTTCTCCCGTGTTCATCGATTCACTTGGTGGTCCTCTGGTCCCCACTGACAGGATTCTCATGCAGTTCAACGAGGACCCCGGGCTTCCCGAGGTCAACGAACTGCTCGATGAACTCGGCGCACTGCCGGTAGAACGACAGGCATGGTCGCTCCTGCCCGGCTCGTACAAGGTGACGAGCCGTTCGCGGAATGGATTCGATGTCCTTGCTCAGGCCAATGCACTCGCCGAACGACGGGACGTCCGTTTCGCGGAACCGGACATGCTCTTCACCGGCCGGGGTGATGGTGTCCCGGACGATCCCGGGTTCATCAACTGCTGGGGACTTCACAACACGGGACAGTTCGACGGGGCCGTGCCCGACATGGACATGGATTCGCTCGAATCCTGGGAGATCGAGACCGGGGATCCCGACGTACTCGTACTGATAATTGATACCGGCACACAGCAGGACCACCCCGACATCAACCAGAACCCGGGCATGGACTTCACCGGTGAAGCAGGAGGCGGAGGTCCGGTCAACGAGTGCGACAACCATGGAACTCCGGTCTCCGGCTGCGTCTCGGCCATCATGAACAACGGGATTGGAACCCTCGGGTCGGCCCCCGGGGTGACCACCATCTCGGCACGCTGCTTCATCTCGAACATACCCTGCAACGGCGGCTGGTCCGCGAACTACAGCTGGACGGCCGATGCGATCGACTGGGCCTTCGGCCTCGGAGCCCGGGTGAGTAACAACAGCAACAACTACGGAGGCACGAGCGCGGCCATCGAGGCGTCCTATGAAGCTTCGCGCAACGCCGGGATGGTCCATTTCGGCTCAGCCGGCAATAACTCCTCGCCCTCTCTCTCATACCCGTCCAGCCTCGATACGGTCAACTCAGTAGCCGCCCTCGCTTGGGATGGAGATCTCGCCTCGTTCAGCAACTGGGGAGAAGGCCTCGCCTTCTCGGCCCCGGGGAACAATGTCTATTCCACCGACCGGACCGGCTCCGATGGATACAACGGTGACGATTATGTCTTCGTCAACGGGACGTCCTTCGCCTCCCCGTATGCAGCCGGCGTCGCCGCCCAGGTCATCTCGGTCGATCCGGGCCTGAGTGCCTTTGAAGTCGAAGCCATTCTGCAGGAGTCCTGCGTCGACCTTGGGGATCCCGGCTATGACACCGACTTCGGATGGGGCTTCGTCAATGCCCAGGCCGCACTCGCGTCCATGTTCGAACCCGGGGCCTGCTGCCTCGGAACGGACTGCTCGATCGAACTCCAGACCGACTGTGAGGATTCCGGTGGATCCTTCATCGGCGAAGGAACGGACTGCGGTTCCGACCCATGTGGCCCGACGAGTGGCTGCCTAGGAGATATCAGTGGAGATGATCATGTCGGGGTCGACGACCTGCTCGCCATCATCGGAGCCTGGGGAAGCGGAGACGCGGATGCCGACCTGAATGCCGACGGCATCGTCGGCGTCGATGATCTCCTGATCGTCATCGGAAACTGGGGTCCCTGCCCCGATGCATGCACCGAGGGCTTCAACTGTGGCGATGATGCCGACCTCTTCACGTGCGGGGGTGACGGGTGCTACTGCATGGAACTCTTCGATGGCAGCGATGCATGCCTGAGCGTCGTTGAATCGACCTGCGATGCATATGAACCATGTCCCGACGGCTCCTGTCCACCAGGCTTCGAATGCGTCGTCAACTCATGCTGCCCGGATCCCGTCTGCGTACCCATCTGCGACTAGGATCCACGACACCCATGGAACTCCATCCCAGGGAAACGGTGCTGCTCGCAAGTGATTTTTCAGATCTCTGGTCTCCTGGTACCAGGACGTTCTCGGGTTCACGGTCACCAGACTCTTCGAGGGCGATATCAATGAAGGCGGAACGACTGATGTATCAGACCTGTTGATGGTTATCGCTTCCTGGTCGACCTGAGAAATCATGTCCAGGGCTACTTTCACCCGCATGGCCGAATTGCAAGGGGGTGAAGTTTCCGTTTCTGGCTTGATCTCGAGGGGTGCATCATCGAAATTGGGGTTTCAAGGGGACAGCCCTCCACTCAGGACGTAGAGTTTTTTGACGCAGTATCTATCCCGGGGAGATTTGGATCACATGAAACGAACGCGCCTGATCATCTCGACCATTGCATCAATGGCATTTGCAACCGCGGTCATGGCCGATTCGGCCACGGGTCTCGGCTGCGACGGCGACTGCACCCGGGACGGACAGGTCAACGTCGACGATCTCCTGTCGGTCATCAGTTCCTGGGGCCAGAACGGCTGCGATGTGAATGATGACGGCATCACGAATGTCAATGAACTCCTCCGGGTCCTCAACGAGTGGAATGCACCCTGCCATCCATTCATGACGGATCATCCGCTTGGACTCAACGTCGAGTTCGACTACGACGCCGGATTCGCCATCATCAGCGCCACCGGTCTCGCCGAGCACCCGATGGGCCCCTTCGACGGCTCGACCGGCTGCTTCAATCCCAACACGCCCACGAACCAGAACGACCAGTGGCTCATCCCACTTGAACCGACTCCCACGAGCACTCCCTCCGTGGACGTACTTGACCAGTTGGGGCCAATCGGCATCTGGTACAACGGAGTCGCCTTCTACAACCCCTACGACGGGGGCGGCGTGGAGGCACCCGGCAACATCTGCATGGATGACTACAACGGGCATCCCTCCCCCGATGGCCGCTACCACTATCACCAGTACTCACCCGTGACCGGTGACGATGGCGGCGGGCATTCCCCCATCCTCGGCTACGCCTTCGATGGGATTCCGGTCTGCGGACCATGGGAAACGAAGGGCGTCGTGGCGGCCGCTTCGACCAATCCGCTCGATGACTGCAACGGACATTTCCATGCCGACGGCTCCTACCACTACCACTCCATCTCCTACGACCTGGCCGTCGACCTCGGGCTGCCCGGCGAAGGCTTCCCATGGGTCATCGGCTGTTTCCACGCCGAACCGGAGACGTCGAACTTCAGCGGCGGCGGCGGTCCGCCGCCTCCCCCGGGTGGATGCGATGCGTGCGCGCAGAACATGATTCCACCGCCCATCTGCAACTGTGTCCATACGACGCCCGGCTACGAGTACTGCTGCGAGAACTGGGATGCGGCCTGCCAGGACTATGCCGACGCCAACTGCCTGCCCTGAGTTGCACCCGGGCCCGTCGATTCGCCGATGAGATCATCCATCATGCCGGTGTCATTGACAGTTCGATTCCTTCTGTCCCTCGTCGCGGGCGCACTGCTGGTCGGCTGCTCCACCGAACCTGAGCACCGCTACGTTGATGTCACGGGTGCCACCCACTCGCCTCTGGAAGGCTCGACCGGCGACCTGGTCGTCCTTGTCTTCTCCAGTACGGACTGCCCCATCGCCAATGCCATGGCTCCCGAACTGGAACGTGCCCACCAGGACACCATCAAGCAGGGAGGACGCTTCTATCTCGTCCATGCCCGGAGAGACCTCGCGGATGCCGAGGCCGTCAAGCATGCATCGGAGTTCTCCCTTGGCATGCCCGTGCTCATCGATCATGAGCACGCCCTCGTTGAACACTTCGATGCCACCGTGACCCCGGAAACCTTCGTCCTGCACTTCACCGGACCCGGCACATACGAGATCGCCTATACCGGGAGCATCAACAACCTCTACGGTTCCGTGGGCAATCGTCGCACGAAGGCCTCCGAGCACTACCTCCGGGACGCGATCGCTTCCGTGTCCACCGGCGACGAGGTCGAGGTGGCCAAGCGCCAACCCTACGGCTGCTTCATCGAGCGAGAGCAATGAAGCTGGTCCTGCTGCTGCTGCTGGGCCAGGCTTCGCCGGCCATCGAACCGGGCACATGGTCGACGGCCGCCCCGCTCATCCAGCAGCACTGCGCCGCCTGCCACCGCGAGGGGGGCTCTGCTCCCTTTACCCTGCTGACCCATGCCGATGTCAAGCGACGTCGCAGTTTCATTGCGACCGTACTCAAGCAGGAACTGATGCCTCCATGGCTGCCATCGAACAAGGGAGTCGCCCTCCAGGGAGACGGTTCGATGCCCCCGGAAGACCGCGCCAGCCTGATCGCCTGGCTCGAAGCCGGTGCCCCCGTGGGAAGTGAGCAGAACCCGGCACCGATCAAGCCAATGGCATCGGCGACGTTTCCCACCGACTCCATCAAGGTCACCATGACTGAGCCATTCACGATTCCAGCGGAAACCATCGAGACCGAGCAGCGTTACCACGAGGACACGTGGACCTTCGTGATGCCGGTGGGGAACGAGACCCCCCTTCGCATCCGTGGCATCGGCTGGGAACCCACCGCCCCGGAGACGGTGCACACAATCACCCTGCTCTTCGACGCCGAAGGCCGGGGCCGCCAGCGTGACGAGTACGACCCGAGGCCCGGGTACGAGATGTCCGGTGATCTCAATCGCGACATCTCGGGAACCAACGGCGGCGTGGGCATCGGCATGAACAGGATGCTGCTTCCAGAGAGCTTCCACTGGTCACTGCCGGCCGATGCCGACCTGGTCGCCGACGTGCGCTACCGACCGATAGGGCGTGAGATGCCCTTGCAGGACAGCTTCCACCTGTTCCCCACCGAGGACGAGGATTCACGTGAGATCATCGCCGTCCTCACCGCGGTCAACCGCCTGAAGGTTCCCGCCGGGGAGACGCAGCACATCGCCGAGGACCGGTTCACCCTGCCGGCGGCCATGGACGTCGTCGCGATACTTCCCCGGTCGCGCAACGAGTGCCGGTCGATGCAACTGATGGCCATCCTGCCCGATGGTGAAACCCGGGTTCTCATGGATATCCCGGGATGGGACGGCCACTTCCGCAGGCCATTCCTCCTGGAGGAAGTACTGCACCTGCCCGAGGGAACGACACTCCACAGCAGGTTCGTCATCGACAACTCGACGGAGAACCCTCGCAATCCCTTCGATCCCCCGGAAGATTTTCGCATCGGCAAGCGAACCGGGGCCGCCGCCTTCACGCTGCTTGGAGCCGGCACGGACGAGGAAGGAAGCGCCGCCCTCGTGGAACTGAGCCAATGGACGATGGATCGCAGGGGCAGCCGGACGCGAAAGCCCTGATGCCTTCGTCAACGCGCCTCGTCTTGAATGCGCTGAATGAGCTGCGGATCATCCGGCAGCAGGCCTGAACCTGCCAGCCTCGGGACGATCTCGACCCAGATCGGCTCCGCGTGGAAGACCCGGCGGAAGATGGGCATGGCCTCGTCCACCTGGCCTGCACCCACGAGGGATACGGCATACCAGAAGGGAATCTCGATGATCTGGGGCGCATACTGTTCCGCGGTCTTGAACTCTCTGGCCGCCAGTTCGAAATCACCTTGACCGATCGCCCTGTCACCTGCATCGAGGTGGTTGTAGGCACGCTGGACCTGGACAAGGCGCTTCAGTTCCTGCACGGGCCGGGGATGATCTTCCACGCGCAGGTCGAATACGCGGTCGTTCCACGGTGAACCGGAGGACTCGCCCTTGACGATGAGCATGGCGGCCGACTGCCGGCCACGGATGTCACCCCCTTCGTTTTCCGCAGCCTCCAGCGCCGCGACCATGCGCGCCGCCATGTCGCCTTCCGTTGTTCGATAGGCATCCGCCATCGCGTCCCAGACCGTGTCCTTCTCCATGAGGTTCGCCTGCACGGAAAACTGGTGCTCGGCATCGACGATCTGCCCCGCCATGGGAATGCAGTCAGCTCCAGTGAAGGCCATCACACGGCCCTGCGCATCGATCATGGCGACCTGGCGAAGTTCCCGGCCCTCGTCACTGACAAGCAGTCCCTTGAGCGAATCGGGGGCGGACACCCCGGCCCGCATCATGTCCAGCCCGAGAGGGCCGTAGTTGGGATTCACCAGAGATTGGGTCGCCACCGCGCCAACCTCCGCCTCGGCCCAGGTGACGATGGAGCCGACGGAGAACCAGTGCGACTGAACCGCCACCCCGAGTTGGCCATTGGCCGGATCGCGGGCCACGATCGAGTAGGTCGTGACCAAGGGCTCACGGACACCGGGGTTCTCAAGGGTGGAGGTGGTTGAACATCCAGACAGCAGCAGGCAGGCCAGGAGAGCAGTTGTTCGTCGCATGGGGGGCTCCTTTGAACGGGTGGATCATACCCAGAGTGCCCTCCAGAGCCCTTGGAGGCGGAAACGAGCATTTCATGCTTGAATCGGCTCGTTCAATCCAGCAGAATGGATCGGTCGCAAGGCCGGCCTTCGGGCCGAGGGGAGAGAATGATGAAGAGCGATCGATCCAACGCGTGGCGTTCCATGCTTTTCATAGTGTGCTCGTTGTTCCTGGTCACGGGAATGGCCTTGGGCGATCCATGTGATGACGATCCCTGCTACGACTGGGACTGCCCTGACTTCGATGAGTGCGCGTGCGGCTGGGCCGACCCGTGCGATCCAATGTGCGGTGGCGACCCATGTGATCCTGCATGCGGTGGAGATCCCTGTGATCCATCCTGCGGTGGAGATCCCTGTGATCCTGCATGCGGCTGGGGCGATCCCTGCGACTGCGGTTGGGAAGATCCATGCAACTGCCCGGGATGGGAATGCCTTGATTGGTGCCCAGGCAGCGATCCGTGCAGTGAAAACTGCGTGACGGATCCCTGCGCCGATCCAAATGGAGATTGCTACAACGTCTGTGATTGCACGTACTGTCAGGACCCCGACTGCCCCGACTACGACGAGTGCTACTGCTATGGCGGACCACTCGAGTGCAACCCCCTGTGCCCGGATTACCACCCCTACTGCAACCCGGAATGCAGCGAGTACGACCCGTGCAATCCGGCTGCAGACTGCTTCGATCCGTGCGACCCGGCATGCGGTGGCGATCCCTGTGATCCTGAATGCGGTGGTGGTGACCCATGCGACTGTGGATGGGGCGATCCCTGCGAATGCTGGGGCGATCCCTGCGATCCGGAGTGCGGCGGTGACCCATACTGTGATCCTGCCTGCGGTGGTGATCCCTGCAGCCCGAAATGCGGCGGTGATCCCTGCATCGTCGGTGGAGAATGCTGGGATCCCTGCGATACCTCCTGCCCGGACTACGACCCCTGCCTCTGTGATCCCCCCAGTTGTGCTCCCCCGGTCAATGATGAATGCGAGGACTACATAGGTCTCTTTGATGGACTTACGACCTTCGATACGACCAATGCAACGACCGGTGCTCCACAGGGTGATTTCGACCAGTGCACCAACTTCGGGAACATCAATGTCTACAACGACATCTGGTACAAGTACACACCCGAATGTTCCGGAACACTCACGCTGTCGACCTGTGACGAAGCACCTTTCGATACGCGGATAGCTCTGTACGATGCACCGCCCTGCGACTACGACGGCCAGGTGCTTGCCTGCAATGACGATGGCGACGGGTGCAGCAACTACACCTCCTTCCTCCAGTACGAGGTGGCAGGAGGAACACCCTACATCGTCCGCCTCGGAGGATTCGGTTCCGGTGATGCCGGTGTCGGGCGCATCTGGGTCGAGTGCGTCACGCCACCCAATGACTGCCTAGAGGAGCTTCCGGATTGTCCGTCCGACATCAATGGCGATGGCACCACCGACGTGCTGGATCTCCTCGGGGTCCTTGACGGGTGGGGTCAAACCGGCCCGCCACGCCCCGCAGGCGACTGCGCACCTGGTGACACGGGCGACTGCGTAGTCGATGTTCTCGACCTGCTGGAAGTCATCAGTGCATGGGGATCCTGCAACTGCTCCGACCCCTGCAACCCCGACTGTGACAACTACGACCCCTGTCACCCTGATTGCGGGGGTGATCCCTGCGACTGTGGTTTCGGTGATCCCTGTGAATGCGGCTGGGGTGATCCCTGTGACTGCGGTTCGGGTGATCCATGCGATCCAGCATGCGGTGGTGGCGATCCCTGCGACTGCGGTTGGGAAGATCCCTGCAACTGCCCGGGGTGGGAATGCCTTGAATGGTGCGAAGGCAGTGATCCGTGCAGTGAAAACTGCGTAGGGGATCCATGTGCAGATGAAAACAGCCCCTGCTATGACGTCTGTGAATGTACCTGGTGCCAGGACCCCGACTGCCCCGACTACGACGAGTGCTACTGCTACGGTGGACCACTCGAGTGCAATCCCCTGTGCCCGGATTACCACCCCTACTGCAACCCGGAGTGCAGCGAGTACGACCCGTGCAATCCGGATGCCGACTGCTACGATGAATGCGATTGCGGCGGCGGTGACCCGTGCGAATGCGGTTGGGGTGATCCCTGCGAATGCGGTTGGGGTGATCCCTGCGAATGCTGGGGTGACTGCCCCTGATACGGAAGCAGGTCAGTGAGTATTCCGCAGGAAATCGGCGACATGCGCAAAGCGGGCATCCAGGAATCTCCTGACATCGCCGTCGATACCGCACAGGTCCATTGATTCCTTCATGCATGCAAGCCACTGGTCACGCATCGCCTCATCGATGGAAAATGGTGCATGTCGCATCCGAAGCCTCGGGTGCCCATGCTCGGCCACGTAGAGTTGCGGCCCACCCAGCCAACCCGAAAGAAACTTGAAGAACTTCTCCTGCATCGGGGCCAGTTCATCTGCGTGGAGGTCCCTCAACTCCGCATAGACCGGGTTGGTGTCCATGCAGGTGTAGAAGGCGTTGGCCAGGGCACGCACGGCCTTCTCCCCTCCCATCGCCACGTAGGGCGTGTGGTCGGCATGAAAGGATGGGGCACCTGGATGTTGTTCCATCAGTCGAGCCTGCGAATCCGGATGTCACGGTAGGACACGACATCGCCATGATCCTGCAGGGCGATGTGGCCTGATTCACGCGTGCCGTAGTCGGGCATGTCCTTGAACTTGCTGCCGGCAACCAGTTTCTTCCAACTGGTCGACTGGAGCCGGTAGGACACGACGCGAACGCCGTTGAGCCAGTACTCGACGTCATCATCACAGACAACGATCCGGGCGGTGTTCCACTCCCCCGCCGGGTGGACGACGCCTTCGGGGGCCGCATGAAGCGCGTAGTTCGAGCCGGCACAGGTCAGTCGGTTCTGCCCGTCGTAATGTCGCTCGTCGTCAAGGACCTGCATCTCGGGCCCCGTCTGCCAGACATTGTCGTACCCCTCCTCGGCCACGTTGAAGAAGATGCCGCTGTTGCCGTTGGGCTGCACCTTCCACTGCAGTTGCAGTTCAAAGTCGTCGTACTGCTCCCTGGTGATGATGTCACCCCCGGGGCCGGTCCGCGTCAGGTTGCCATCCTCGATGGTCCAGCCGGAGGGCACGGTGTCCTTCTTGAAACCACGGAAGTGCTTCAAGGACGAACCGTCGAACAGCCAGTCCCACCCCGGACCACCCGTCGACCCGATGGACTCGACATGACCGATGCTGCGCACGGATCCTGCCATTCCCTTCAAACGCGACTGGAGCCGCTGAGCCGTCGAGAGATCCATCGTCACCGTTGCAAAGGGCATCAGGATCCAGTCACCGGCGCCCCCATCGACATCGACTCCCAGTTCCAGAAGCGGCCTCGACAGGTTGCCGCCATGGAATGGCGTGATGCGCCATTCGACGTTCTCCTTGATCTGGAAGCGCGACCCGTCCGCGGTTCCAGCCGGCAGTCGATTGATCTTCAACTCCATCGGGAAACTCGACGCCTGCAGGCATGGGACCGATTCCCATTCCCGAAGACCGCGCTCGAGGGCCATGGACAGTTCCAAGGCCCGCTTGCCGCTGATACGTGTCTGGAGCAGCCAGCCTGAATCGTCCATGTCGGCTACAGCCAGAACCAGGTCGTGCGACCTGCCGTCCGAGCCCGGGCCTGCATGGGCCGCTGCGGCCACGATCCACTCGAGATCCGATGATGGCGACACCGCCATGGGCGGATCTCCCTTGACCATGATGACGGCGGCAGGGCCATCCTCGACCACGGAAGCCTTCGGTGAAGATGAGCAGGCGGTGCAGGTCAGCAGGCACAGCATCGACGGCAGGATGAGCAACTGGTTCAACGGCATGGGGGTCCTCCAGAACATGCATCCTGTCGGCCATGCCGGCTTTCGTCAACCGAGGTCAGGATTCGCCTTCACCCTCTTCAGGCATGCTCCGGCCAAGACCCGGAATCATGGCGATCTGCTGATCCGTCAGGAGCATCTCGATCATGATGCGTGCCCAGTCGTTCAACTGCCTCCGCTGGTATCGAAGCGTTTCCATCTTCATGTAGCTTCGCATGGCGTCGGCGTTGGGCGGCCAGGATTGCTCGTTCTTCTGGCGAAGCCGGACCTGCTCAAGCATCTGGTCCGTCAGGTTGCGATAGTCGCTGCGATATTCGAAGGCGATGTCATTGACACCCATCCGCTGCTGTTCCGAGAGATCCTCGATGTCCATGACAGCGGCGATCTGCTCATCGGCGGGCTCGTCATCCTCGAACACGTCAGGGTAGGCCTTTCGCTCGTAGAGATTCCTCATCGCCTGGACCTCGGTGTCAGGCAGCCGTGAAACGACACCCTCGTAGACCGAGCGGTTGAGCTCTCCCATGCGGGATGCGATCTCCGACATCTTGCTTCGGGACTGCTGCCACCTGTTGCGAAGCATTTCCCGCAGTTCATCGGACATCCCCGAGGAGTCCTCGGACCAGAGACGCTGCTCGAGATCCCTGATCGTCTCCAGTTCCCGCTCGATGGCATCCATGTCCGAACTGCATGCGGCGTTGTAGCCGATCATGGCCTCGATCAACTCCTCGCGTGTTTCCGGCTGCAGCGTCTTGGGATCGATGGCCAGGATGATCTCGCCCAGATCGATCGCAGCCTCCGTCTGTCCACGGAGTGACCAGTTGCCCAGCCAGATCTTGTTGCGCCGCCTTGAACGGTCGTTTGAAATCCTGATCTGCTCCAGGAGTTCAGGCATCGTGTTCTCGGGCAGGACCATTTCCATGTCCTGGAAGAATGCGTCCTCGGCCGCCTGGAGTTTCGGCATCAGTTCTTCACGGGCATCCCTGCGCAACTGCCGTCGTTCACGCCAGTTTCCTCCTTCACCCATGCCCTCGTAGCCCTCGACGAGCCGGCGGTCGTACTCGTCCGCCATGGATTCGTAGGCGATGTTGTATTCCTCGTAGAGGGATTCAAGCATCCCCTGGTCCATGTTCTCCAGTTCGAGCCAGGCGGAGAACTGCTCGATGCTCGCCGCCTCCATCGGGGCCATGGGGAACTCGTAGCTCCTGCCACCTGAGGTGCTTGCAACGGCCTCGGACCGTCGACTCCATGGATTTCGCCCCCGTTCCTCCTTCTTGCCCTCATCACCCTGGAAGAGGGCCAGTTGCTCGGCCGTCAACATCGAGGTGATCGTGCCCTCGACACCACCGACGAGGCGATCGACCCGCTCAGCCGCCTGCCGTACGCGCTCCTCGTCCTTGCTTTCCACATCACCTTCGAACATCGCGGACGTCCGGTAGGCCCGCTGGTCCTCAAGGGCATCGGCAACGCGTGGGAAGTTCGACTTCCATCCAGCCCGGTAGTCGGCGCGGGCCTGCTGGAGCGCCTGTTCCTGATCATCGGTGATTCCCTCGAGCTTCATGGCACGCTTGAACCTCGAGTCACCCCAACCGACCTTCCCGGCCTGCTCGGAATACGCCTGACCGGCATACTCGATGGTCATGTCGAGCCACAGTTCCGGAGGAAGGACCTCCTCCAGTTGTCGCGCGGCACGAAGATTCATCCGGCTCATCTTCTCGGTGGTCTTCTGGATGGCCTTCGACTCCTCGTCGAAGAAGGTGCGCATCCGCTGCTCGAAGCCTTCCTCCTGGGCCATGGCCATCATGGACTGCATGTCCATGTTCCGAATGCCCAGTTCATCCACCAGGTCGAGCACGGCCTTGACCATGGCTTTCAGATCATCCTCGAACTCCTTGACGTGACGCATGGCCTGCACTTCGAGTTCATCGAGAATCACGTGAACCCTGTCGAGTTGTTCCTGCGAAAGATCCTGCCGGTCGATCCATTCGTGGATCGAGAATGAAATGCCCTCGTTCATCCGGGAAGCCAACATGAAATGAGGCATGATGTAGTTTGCAAGGAGGCGCCGACGCCTGAATCGTTCGAGACTCGCCAACTGGGTCTCGATGTCCAGCATGTTGATGCTGTCGAAGAAGGCGGAATCGATCCTGTTGATCTCGTCGTAGATCCCGAGTCCCAGGTCCACCAGTTCCTCGAGTTCCTTGCGCTCCGGAATGGAGATCTGGCCACGTCCAAACGTCCAGATCCGCTGGCTCATGCCGATGCCACGGTCGATCAGTTCGGCAACGTCCCGGTCAAGAAGTTGCTCGACCTCGGCCGTGTATCGCTCGTAGATGGGCATCAATGCGGCCTGCTGGGCCCGTGAGAGTTCAAGATCCTCCGTCAGGTCGCGCAGGTCCTCGATGGACATGGCCTGGACGAGGAACATCGACCGTCGCTGGGCCTGGGCCTCCGGCTGCACCAGAAGCGTCCCCAGGAACCCGACCAGGACCATCATTGCTACACGCTTGAAACTCGACGCCCGTGACTGCACTGCTGCTCTCCTTGCACGACAAGATTGAACACGTAATGGGGGTACATCATATCGCCAGAAGCCTCCAGAGCCCCTCATTTCAATGAAAAACGACACGGGACCCGCAAGGGCCCCGTGTCGTACAGGTGGTCGTGCGTGCCTGGGTTCAGGCCGCGATATTGGGACGGTTCTTCCCGACCGTCCGCTGCTCTGGTGTCGCGCGTCGCTCCGGCTCCGTCTCGAGCCGATGGATGAGCTCTGCAGGCGTGGTCGCCCAGAGATCCGCACCGATTTCCTCCGCAAGGCCCTCGGCCCTGTTGAAGACGCCGCCACCGACGACGATCTGCATCTTCGGGCAGGCTCCGATCTCGCGGATCGTGTCGATCAGCACCCTGATGTGGGGCGCATCCGATGCCGCTGACGAGAAAAGCATCAGGACATCGGGCTTGTTCTCGCTGGTCTCCTGCAGCACCTCGTCCCAGGCCACGCCTCCACCGCCGAAGCAGACGTCGTAGCCGTCCGCTTCGACGAGATCCGCCACCATCTGGGCGGCCAGATCGTCGGCCTCGGTCGCCCCACAGAAGAGCATGATGCTCTTGTTGCGACGTTCACGCATTTCGTAGCGTGCCTGCGCCTGGTCGACGAGACTTCGCAAGAGACGCGTCGCGTAGTGGTGCGCAAGATTGGTCAGTTGATCATTCCTGTAGAGGGTGTTGATCATCTCGAGCAACTGCCAATAGCACTCGTGTGTCAGGCCCTCGGGGGTCGTGCCGTTCTGCAGCACGCCTTCCACGGCCTCCCGGGCTCCTGCCCGATTGCCCGTGATCAACAAGGGAAACAGTTCTTCGATCATGGTCTGGGTATCCACCTGTAGGCTCCTTCATGCATGCCCTGCTCAGTTACCTCGTTCGAAGACGGGACCATTCCCGGGCACTCGAACTTCTCGCTCCGACCCGGATCATCGAACAGCCGACCGCATCCGCTGCAACCGTGCTCGTTCCAGGTCCATGAACGAGTTACCGGACTCGCAGGTGCGCAGTCCGTGCGCCTCTCGGGAGATGAGGCGTGTCTCCGTAGAAGATCACGTCGAATACCTGTTTCTTTCAGAGTTTCCGGACCCTGGCCCTGGAGGGCCCTGAAAGGGGGTTCAGGGGCAACTCCCCCACTCGCTTACGACAAGCAGAAGGTCCATGACGTCAACGACACCACTGCCATCGATGTCGGCCGGCCCTGGATCACCCCACTGCGAGAGAACCTCGAGCAGATCGCCGATGGCGACCAGCCCGTCCCCGTCGATGTCCGCCGGGCAGGCAGGAGCGTGTGGTATCCAGTCGATGATGCTGGCGAGAATCTCCTTCCGTAGCGTCGCATCGGGGAATGCTTCGAACGGGAATCCCCAGAAAGTCGTTCGCCATTGCTCGGTTTCAAGCGTGATGGCCGCAACACCCTCGTTTCCATCGAATGCCACCGAGGCGGCTTCCCTGGGAACAAGGACGTCCGAGTAGTCGTTGAACGGGCAGACCAGCGTCGTCGTTGGAATGTCGTCGAAGGGAGGTGTCACCCCGGTGACGAATGACTGGCCCGTATCACTGTCGTAGTCGTCGATGCCCAGGTAACTGGCGCCGAATGATGTCAGGCCGTTGTCATAGAGATAGTCCTGGCTTGAAAGCCAGAGCGTCCCCCCCTGATCGAGCCAGGCTGCCAGTGCCGCTTCGCCCTCGTCTCCGGGGCCGGCGAATCCGCCGTATTCATGACCCGACGCCCAGATCACCAGGTCGTACCCGCCAAGTGTCGTGAGGTCCGGTTCATTGTCCGAGTTCATCGTGTCCCAGATGGCGTACTCGACTCCCAGGGAATCAAGCGCATCCGTGTAGTAAGGACGAATATCCGGATTGTTGTCATCATCGTCCACGAAGAGCACGACGATGCCGGGCGACGTCGTGAACGAGGAAGAGGCCGACCAGACGCCGTCGCCACATGCATTGAGTGATCGGACTCGCCAGAAGAATGTCCGTTCGAATGGAAGACTCTGCTTGACCGCGTGAACCGTGGACGGTTCGCTCTCGGTGTAGATGATCGAGTTGAACTCGATGTCCTCGGCGATCTCGACCTCGTATGAGGTTGCGCCGTCGACCACGGTCCATGCCAGAGTCGGGATGACGGGAACATCCACATCTCCATCGCCCGGCTGAAGCAGTTCAGGGGGAGAGACGATCGACTCGACGATGAGCAGTTCACCGGTGACGCTTGTTTCGAAGCCCGAACTGCTCCCGCTGACATCGTATTGGAAGGTTCCACCCGCAAGCGATGGAACGGTCATCGTCAACGTGGTCGTGGCCGGGGGAGCAAGTACATCATCAGCGAGTTCGTACACGATGCCGGGGTCGCCGGAGACGGTGAGTGCCACGGGCGAAGCTCCACCACCCGTATCATTGACCTCGATGGTGGCCTGAAGGACCGAGGGCGAACAGCCTTCCTGCAATGGTGGCGATATCGCGATGGTGAATGGATCAGATTCACAGTTGAAACAGACAAGGGCGAAATCCTGATCCGTTCCATCACCATAATTCGGTATCCCGTCAGCAACGATGTTCGCGGCCTTGACGGTGACCTGGACACTCGCTGGTGATGTCGGTCCGAGGAATACACCTTCCACGTTGTTCATCGAATCGGCCGCTCCACCCGGGATGGACCAGCCCGTGCCGGGGTCAAAATCATTTCCCGCATAGGTGGAAAGACCCGCATCCACGACGAGATCGAGATCATTCGTCCATGCGGGCGTTTCGCCGCCGAGTCCGTGCCCAGGAGCGGTCGTCCAGACAAGCATGATCTTCATCGGCTGGGAGGGATCCTGTGGTGCCACCGTCACGGACCATGAATCGCCCGTTTCATTGAAGGCGATGGTCTGGTCGACGTAGCGCATGCTTCCAGGCGCCGGAGCGATGAGCCCGGGCAACTGCAATCGACCCCATCCCTGCTTCGAGTCGGGGACGTGACCGAGGTTCTCGCCATCGGCGTCATCATTCCCCTCGAGGTCGAGCGCGGCCACGAGCAAAGCCGCCTTGCTCAGGGCCGGCGAAGGATTACGTCCGAAACTGATGGTCTCCCTGTAGTACTCGGCGAAGAGTCCCAGTGCCCCTGCAACCTGTGGCGCCGCCATCGAAGTACCGCAGGCATAGGACCAGTACGTGTCGTTGTAGGTCGACAGCACGTAACAGCCCGGTGCGACGATGTCGGGGAGCAACCGGCCGTCGAGGCACGGACCATGGGCCGACACGGATGAAACATCGTTGTACTGGTTTGAAAGATTTCCACCGGACGATCGCAATCTCGAGGCTCCCACGCTGACGATGTTCAATGCCTCGTCGGGCGTGCCCTGCGTCTGGTATCCACCCTGGCCGTTCATGATGGACAGGACGTATCCCAGCGGCTGGTTTCCCTGGACATTGATATCCGAATCACGGACACCCAGGTCCACGAGACGTGTGTCGAGGTCGTACCCGAGGGGCACCGGCGACGGTCCCCAACTGTTGCTTGACAGCACGGCGCCATTAACCTGAGAGTCACGCATCAACGTGAGCATGCCACCTGGTTCGGAGTAGATCGGGTCATAGAGTTGTTCAACGATGCCGGCACCGGGTGCGACTCCCAGCCCGGCAAGGAAATTCCAGGGATCATCGACGCCTGAGGTGCCGTCCCCTGACATGGCCCCTGCAACGAGTGTGCCGTGGGTACTTGCAGCACCATGACCGCAGCTCTCACCCTCGCACCCGACCATCCTTGAAGCAAGATCGGGATTCCCCTCGTGGATTCCGCCGTCAACGCTGGCCAGGATGATCCCATCCCCGGTGAACCCGAGGTCATGAAGCCAGTCGATGTACCCGGGCTGGAGCGAGTTCCCGTTGAAGTTGTCCGCATTGACCTGGGCCGCCATCTCGCCACGCAGACCTCCATCGAGAGGGACGGGTTGAACCGTGTAGATACCCGGAAGGGACGCGATCTCCGCAAGACGATCACCAGGAGCCGTGCACCCGAGAACCTCGAAGGTGGAATCGACCATGCGACGATGCACACTCTTGATGCCCAGTTCGTGCAGCGACTGGACCAACTGGTCCACGCCGGCCGACCTGATGGCCATCATGCGAATGTCGACTTCGTCAGGACCCAGTGAACGGAAGTGTGGCAGGAGCCTGCAGGCCGGCGCGAAGTCACCTGCCCAGCGCACGGACTGCAAAGTCCTTGCATTGTCCATTGCGGTTTCGCTTCCCCAGATCACGTATGCATGCGGGTGGATGTACTGGACGACCTCGAGCCCGAGAGAATCGAGTTCGGCAAGCCATTCGTCCTGAGTCGGCCCCCTGAACTGGACAAGCCTGAGATCGGGTCCGACACCCTGGCAGGCCCGAAGCACTTCGGGGAAATCGGGTTGTTCAACGAGTGGATCGAACGCAGTCCCACCAAGGTGCAATGTGAACCGGGCATCGGGAGTTCGATCCGCACCGATCGCCGGCACCGCCATTGCGATCACGGCCACGGCAGCAGCAAGCTGGTGAAAGATGCCTACCCGTAAGTTCATGCCCTGGAAATCGTCCTCCACTTCCGTTCCTCGTTCCCTGCTCGCATGCCTGTCCCGTGCAGGCTCCCCCCTGCAACAGGCACACGAACAGCGTCCAGAACCCCCAAAAAGGGCTCTTTGAAGTCTACATCAGTAATTCGGGGGAGGACGAGGGAACACCAGCGAATACGAGGCGGAATCCAAGGGTCGGTGTCCGAGAAGAACGCCCCTGGAAACGGGCCTCAACGCGTTCAGAAGGTCGCTGTGCGTGGCGTCCTCGGGAACGGGATGAGGTCGCGGACATTCGCCATCCCGGTGGCATAGGCCATGGTTCGCTCGAATCCAAGGCCGAACCCGGCATGGGGAACAGTGCCGTATTTCCGTAAATCCCTGTACCACCAGTAGTCATCGATATCGAGGTCCATCTCCCTGATCCGGCCATCGAGCACATCGAGACGTTCTTCTCGCTGGGAGCCACCGATGATTTCACCGATGCCCGGGGCAAGTACATCCATGGCGGCCACCGTCTTCTCATCATCGTTCAGACGCATGTAGAAGGCCTTGATGTCCTTGGGATAGTTCATGACCACGACCGGTGACTTGGCATGCTCCTCCGTCAGCCACCGCTCGTGCTCAGACTGGAGGTCGATCCCCCAGGACACGGGGTATTCGAACTTCACGCCGCCCGCGACGGCGCCTTCCAGTGCCTTGATCGCCTCGGTGTAGTCCATGCGCACGAAACTCGATTCACAGAATGCTTCGAGACGCTCGATGCACGTGGAGTCGATCCTGTCACGGAAGAAACCCATGTCATCCTGCCGTTCATCAAGCAGGGATCTGAAGATCGACTTCAGGAAGTCCTCGGCGAGGTCGGCGTCATCGGAGAGGTCGGCGAAGGCGATCTCGGGTTCGATCATCCAGAACTCCGCCAGGTGCCTCGACGTGTTCGAGTTCTCCGCTCGAAACGTCGGACCGAAGGTGTAGACCTTGCTCAAGGCAAGGCAGTAGGACTCGACGTTGAGCTGGCCCGACACGGTCAGGTTCGTCTCCTTGCCGAAGAAATCCTGCGCGAAGTCGACTTCACCTGCTTCGTTCCTCGGCGGATTCGCCAGGTCGAGCGTCGAGACACGGAACATCTCCCCCGCGCCTTCACAGTCGCTGCCGGTGATGATCGGGGTGTGGACCCAGTAGAAACCGTTTTCGTGGAAGTACCTGTGTATGGCCTGAGACAGGCAGTGTCGAACGCGTGCGACGGCGCTGAACGTATTCGTTCGCGGTCGAAGGTGCGCCACTTCACGCAGGTACTCGAACGTATGACGTTTCGCGGGAACCGGGTACGTATCCGGATCCTCGACGAAGCCGGCAACGAGCACCGACTCAGCATGGATCTCGACAGACTGTCCCTTGCCCTGGGATTCAGCGACGACCCCGATGACCTCGACGGAACAGCCGCTTGTCAATCGTTGCACATCGGATTCGTAGTTTGGAAGATCAGACTGCACGACGACCTGGATCGGGTCGAAGCAGGTCCCGTCATGGAGGTGCAGGAAGGACAGGCCGGCCTTGGAATCACGGCGGGTTCGTATCCATCCCTTCAGGAGGACTCGATCACCCTCCGACAGGTCCCCGGAGGATCCGGGGCCACCGAGGACATCATTGACCGAGACCCAGGGTGCGTTCATCGTCATGGTTCCAACTCCTCCCGAGCCCTCATCGGCTCGCAGGATGCGGAGTATATGAGCATCCGCGGGCCCTGCAGGACCAGTCAATATGGCAGGAATTCAGGTACGACCTACGCCTTCAGGCCCACATTGGCTTGGCTCCAGTGGCTCAATCGCCTCGCAAAGCATCAAAAATGCGGGTGACTGACTTCCAAGGCAGGCACGGGACTTGCCACTGATAGCAGTCGCCGCGTGGCGGCACGAGGACATTACGTGTATTCGCATGGCATCAACAGGAAACCGGTCATGAGGGAATCTGGCGAACATCGCCTGAACCTGTTGCTGACCTATGGAGGCTGGCGAGAGCGGCCTGCCGTGCACCAGCTCCCCC
>PBMX01000022.1 GCA_002722935.1 Phycisphaerae bacterium
ACTGGCGGGCGGCCTTCTGGGTCGGCATGGGGTTGATCATCGCCTTCTCCGGAACCCTCATCCTGATGAGCTGGACGGGCACGACGCTGAATCTCCTCACGATGTTCGGGCTGATCGTCGTCATCGGCCTGCTCGTCGATGACGCCATCGTGGTCTGCGAGAGCATCCAGGCATCGCATGACAAGGGCATGGATCCGATCGAGGCCGCGGAACGAGGGGCACTCCGCGTGCAGTGGCCGGTCGTGGCGACCGTGTTGACGAGCATCGTGGCCTTTCTTCCGCTGACCTTCATCAAGGGAACCATCGGCGACCTGATGGGCGCGCTGCCCATCGTCATCGCTCTGGCCCTTTTCATGAGCCTGGTCGAGTGCCTGCTCATGCTGCCGGGGCACATGGGGCACAGCCTCAGGCGACGTGGTCGATCGGCGGGCGGGGGACTGGCGGGAGCCTTCCGTCGATATGAGCAACGAAGGGATCACGTCATCTTCAACAGGATCGTGCCTGCTTACCGAGCCTTGCTTGGTCGCCTGATCAGGCACAGGTACCTGACTCTGGCGGTGTCGTGTTCCGTCCTCGTGTTCTCCGTGGGCATCCTGGCCGGTGGGCGCGTGCCCTACACCTTCCTTCCCAATGATGATGCCGAGAGCGTCATGATCAAGTTCGAACTGCCTGTGGGTACGCCAATCGAGCAGACCCGGGCCATGGCCGAACTCGTCGAGGATGCGGCCGGGTCTCTTGAAGAAGTGCGAACCGTCAACTCCATCGTGGGGGCATCGATGAGCATGGATTCGAGGATGGGTTCGAACTTCTCCACGAATGTTGCGCAGTTCTTCCTTGAATTGCAGCCGGCCGAGGAACGTGACCGCAACGCGGCCGCCGTCATGACGAGTCTCAGGAACATGCTCGAGGGACGGATGCACGGGGTGCAGAGTTTCTCGGTCGAGGAGCTTTCCGGTGGCCCCGGGGGAAAGGACATCACCATCTACATTACGGGTGATGACGGTGATCGCATGCTCGAGATGGCCGAGCGCATGAAGGCCGACCTCCTGGCATTTACCGGTGTGCATGACGTCAGCGATGATCTCTTCGACGGCCAGCGGGAGTTGCAGATCTCGCTGAATCCATCCGGTGCCGCGATCGGGTTCACGGTCGCCGATGTCGCCCAGCAGGTTCGAACCTCGGTCTTCGGCCGCGAAGCCCATGTCTTCGCCGATGAAGGCGAGGACATCGATGTCCGTGTCAGCGCCGCGGGTGTCAGCAGGGGTTCGCTTGACGCCATCGAGACGATGTGGGTCATTGCGCCCGATGGTCGCTCGGTCCCCCTTGCCGAGATCGCGACCATCAGAGATGGCGACGGCTATGCAGGCATCCGGAGGCGGAATCGATCCAGGTCGATGTCGGTCACGGCGGAGACGGCCGAGGGGCTGAGTCCTGAACTCGTGATGGCCTCGCTCCCCGTCGATGAATGGCGATCGAGCTTTCCCGGTCTCGACATCACCTTCGGTGGGCGCCAACAGTCACAGGCCCGTGCCTTCGCCTCCCTCCCGATGGGGTACATGGCCGCGATCTGCGTCATCTACGGGATCCTGGCATGGCTCTTCCGAAGCTACACGCTGCCCTTCACCGTGCTGCTCGGGATCCCCTTTGCGATCATCGGCGTCATCTGGGGGCATGTCATCCTCGGCTTCTCCCTGACCTTCCTGAGCATCATCGGTTTCGTCGCTCTCAGCGGCATCGTCGTCAACGACTCGCTGATCTTAGTTCACTACTACCAGGAGGAACTTGAGCGTGGCGCTCCACTGCGGCAGGCACTGCTCTCGGCCGGCTCCGAGCGGCTGCGCCCGATCTTCCTCACCACGATCACGACCGTACTCGGCCTCACGCCGCTGATGCTGGAGGAGTCCTTCCAGGCCATATTCCTGATACCCATGGCCATCGCCATTTCGTTCGGACTCATGAGCGCCACCGTACTGATACTTCTTCTCATGCCGTGCCTGATCGTCATCCTCGATGACATCAAACGCCTCTTGTACCACTGCTGGCATGGGCGGGCCCGGCCTCCGGCGACGGGCCTGGAGGACCAGGCGATACCTGGCCACTGACGAGAAAGAGAAGTAGAAAACAGTCCGCTTCGAGTCGTAAGCCCTTCATGAAGAAAGGCTTAGGGCTATCACCAAGGCAGGGGGGCATCCAGACGTATAATGGACCCTCTTCAGGCCAACCCCTGAAGCCTCACCATGCAAAGCATCCAGGGAATCGCAGTTTCCCCCGGGATCGTGATTGCAAGGGCATTCGTCCTTGAACAGTTCCGGGAGCGCATTCCGCACCACCAGGTCGCGGAATCCGACGTTGCGCGCGAACTGGCAACCCTCGAGCAGGCCGTGGAGGATGCACTCGAATCGATCCAGGCCGACCGGGACAGGGCGGAAGCCGACCTGGGAACCGAGCCGGCGAAGATCTTCGAGTTTCACCTCGGGCTTCTCAGGGATCCGACCCTCATGGAGCCGGTCAGGAACAGGATCGAAACCGAGACGGTCACGGCGGCGTTTTCCGTTTCCGAGGCCTTCAGCAGTCTCGCTGACAAGTTCAGGGCCATGGGCTCAAGGGTCTTCCGGGACAAGGCACGCGACATTCTCGACCTGGAACGCAGGCTCATCGACAACCTCCTCGGACGTGCCGAAGATCGGCTCTCGACCCTGGAGACCCCGGTCATCATCGTGGGTCACGAGATGACGCCGATGCAGGCCGCTTCTCTCACCGAGGAGATGGTGGTCGGCCTCGCGACGGACTTCGGTGGTCGGACGGACCACACCTCCATCGTGGCGGCGGCACTGGGGATGCCCGTCGTCGTCGGATGCCAGACCCTTACCGAGCATGTCGATGACGGGGACATGGTGATCCTGGATGGATTCGCCGGCAAGGTGATCGTCGATCCTGATGAAGAGGTTCTTCAGCAGTACCACGATCGCATCAAGGCCATCGAGGAAGCGCGGTCCATCGTGGCGGTCTCGCCGGATGAGGAAGCGATCACACTCGATGGAACGCGCATCCAGTTGATGGGCAACATCGAGTTCCCCCGCGAGATTCCCTCGCTCCTGGAACATGGTGGAGAGGGTGTCGGCCTGTACAGGACCGAGTTTCTCTATCTCACCAGCACATCGGAGCCGACCGAGGAAGAACTCTACGAGCAGTACGTCAACTGCGTTCGAAACCTCGATGGTGGCCCCCTGACGGTTCGAACCCTTGACCTCGGTGCCGACAAGCACACGCAGGCGCAGGCGCTTGAACCTGAACGCAATCCCTTCCTGGGGCTGCGAAGCATTCGATACAGCCTGCAGCATCTGCCGCAGTTCAAGAGGCAGTTGAGGGCCATTCTTCGCGCCGGTGCCCATGGCCCCCTCAAGATCATGTTCCCGCTCATCACGACCATGACCGAGCTGAAACAGGCCAAGATGATCCTCGCCGATGTCCGCGAGGAACTCGAGGACGAGGGAGTCGAGATCGCCGAATCGGTACCCGTGGGCATGATGATCGAGGTTCCCAGCGCCGCCCTGATGGCATCGACATTCGCCAAGGAGGTCGATTTCTTCTCCATCGGGACCAATGACCTCACCCAGTACACGGTGGCCGTGGATCGTGGAAACCAGCGTGTCGCCAGCTTGTACACGGCGACGAATCCAGCGGTTATCAGGCTTGTAAAGGCCGTCATACGTGCTGGGAAGCGAAGAAACGTCGAAACCAGCCTTTGCGGCGAAATCGCGGGTGATATCAACTACACTATGCTTCTGATAGGACTCGGCTTGCGAATCCTGTCCCTCGTCCCTTCCCAGATTCCTCGCGTCAAGCAGGTCATTCGGAGGGTCGACGTAGGAAGTTGTGAGCGGCTGGCCAGGAAGGTCGGCTCATTTGATTCGGAGCGCAGGACGCTGAAATGTCTCCAGGATGAACTGAAATTGATCATGCCGGATCTGGATGGTGGATGGTCCACCGCGTAACCGGAATCCGGTTCACACTACGAAAAAACGCTGATCGAGAAATCGAGCCCGACGTACGAGGCCTTTCCGGTCGGCAACCGACGAACCACGTGGATCGTGGATGAGAAGATGGAAGCACGAGCAACAATGCACGACGTGACCGAAGAGCGCCCAGGACGACTTTTGTCGACCAGGCGGCCCGGACACGCCATCGCCTGCACTCAGGAGCCAACGCTCCCGGGGGTGCTGGCCGCATGTACCCGCCTGTGCCATTCCTTCCGCGACCACTGGAACGCCGGATCCACTGGAAAGGGATCCAATCGTGGCACCAAGAAAGAAGAAGACGGAACAGCCCGACGAACTGATGATCGTCAACGACGTTCCCGGCGAGGAATGCCGGATCGCCATCGTCCAGGATGGACACCTCGAGGAGCTCTATGCTGAGCGAGTCGCGGCAGCGAGCAACGTCGGCAATATCTACAAGGGACGCGTAACGAACGTCGAATCCGCCATCCAGGCGGCCTTCGTCGATTTCGGTCATGCCCAGCGCGGCTTCCTGCACATCTCCGACCTGCATCCCCAGTATTTCCCGGGGGGTGACAAGACGGAGAAGGTCGGTCGCAAGACGACGCGACGTGATCGTCCACCCATCCAGAACTGCCTGAAGCGAGGCCAGGAGATCCTCGTCCAGGTCCTGAAGGAGGGCATCGGTACCAAGGGGCCGACCCTGACGAGCTACCTGTCCATTCCCGGCCGCCTGATGGTGATGATGCCGAACATGGACCGGGTTGGTGTGAGCCGCAAGGTCGAGGACGACGACCAGCGCAAGATCATGCGGGACGTGCTCGACAAGCTCGACCTCCCCGACGACTTCGGGTTCATCCTCAGGACGGCGGGCATCGGGCGTACCAAGCTGGAACTGAAACGTGACGTGGCCTACCTCACCCGGTTGTGGAAGGTCATGAAGAAGCGACAGGACACGGTGGGGGCTCCATGCGAGCTCTATACCGAGTCGGACCTCTTCATACGGACGATCCGCGACGTACTCAGGCCCTCGATCAAGGCGATCGTCGTCGATTCGGATTCCGCCTACCAGCGATGCATGGCGTTCCTCCGCGTGATTGCACCACGCTCGGCGCCGGAGATCATCCAGTATCGACGTTCGCTTCCCCTGTTCCATGCCTTCGACGTGGAACGCCAGATCGACTCGATTCACCAGCGGGAAGTCACGCTGCCTTCCGGTGGCCGACTTGTGATCGACCAGACGGAGGCGCTCGTCGCCATCGATGTCAACTCGGGTCGCAGTCGTTCGGCCAAGGACAGTGAGACGAACGCCTTCCAGACGAACATGGAAGCCGCGGATGAGATCTGTCGCCAGCTTCGGCTTCGGGATCTGGGCGGATTGATCATCCATGACCTCATCGACATGCGGATGCAGCGGCATCGCCGCACCGTCGAGGAGCGTTTCGCCGAGAATCTCGAGCGTGACCGTGCGAGGACGACCATCCTCAAGATCAGCGAGTTCGGAATTCTCGAGATGACCCGGCAGCGCATGCGTCCGAGCATGCGGATGAGTCATTTCATCAGTTGCCAGTCATGCGATGGGCAGGGCGAGATCAAGTCGCCCGACTCGGTGGGCACGGATGTGCTCAGGAACGTCGGGTACCTGCTGCAGCACGACCAGGTCGCACGCGTCGAGGTGGTCGTTTCGCCGAAGGTGGCTTCCGTCCTGCTCTCGACACGTCGTCATCATCTCAACTCGATGGAAGACCAGCTCCAGAAGCAGGTCGACGTGCGGGTGAGCGAGACCATCGCGGCGGATCGCGTAAGTTTCTACGCCTACGACGAATCGAATACCGACCTTGAACTCTCCTCTCTGAAGAAGCCGACGCTGCCGTCGATCAAGGAACTGTCTGATGAAGCTGCTTCGTGGACCGGTGAAGAGATCCAGGCGGAGGAATCGGATGATGAAGATGAAGGTGGACGCCGTCGCCGTCGTCGTCGCAAGGCGCCTCCGGCCGATGCGGCCGCCATCGCGCTCTCCGGCGAGTTGATGAAGGAACTCGATGAACTCGAGGAAGAAGCCGACCAGGATGATGACGAAATCGTCGTCGAGGCTGAAGAGGCTCCCAGGAGTTCCAAGAAACGTCGACGGTCAAGGGGAGGCAGGGGTCGTCGTGGCCGAGGCAGGAAACCGGTCGTCGAGCCGCCAATCGAGGCCGCGGCTCGCCTCTACATTCTCGCGAAGAAGCTCAACTCGTCTTCCAAGGAGATCCTCGAGAAGATCACCGCTGCGGATGCCGCGGAGGTCGAAGGATGGTCCATCAAGAATCACATGTCCACGGTCACTCCGGAGCAGGCGATGGTGATCGCCGGCTGGCTCGCACCGCCGGCAGAAGCTGAGCAGGAAGGCTCCGAGGAGGAGACGCCGAAGCGCGGTGGTCGCCGGCGACGCCGGCGTCGCAGGCGTAGCGGTGGCGACGGTGAGTCCTCGGGAGAGGCCAAGGAGCAGTCCGACACCGGCGAAGACAAGGATGAGGATGAGCCCGCTCCCAGGAAGAAGCGTCGTTCACGGCGTGGCTCGAGGGGAGGACGAGGGCGTAGGAAGAAATCAGGCGGCGAGGGGGATGACGGCCAACCGGAGGCGGAAGCCTCCGAAGGCAAGAAGAAGAAGCGAGGTCGCAGAGGTGGACGAGGCAGAAAGAAGAAGACCACGACGACCGGGTCTTCGGACAGTGCCGAGACGAAGTCGCCCGAATCGACCTCTGAACCGAAGCCCAAGCCGGAGCCGAAGCCGAAACGCCGAACGCTCTACGGTGGCTCGAGGCGAGGTGTGTCCAAGAGTGAAATCGACAAGGCGCATGCCGGAGACGGAGTTGCGTGAGTTCGCCTCGTAGAGTCATCCTGCTGGGTTCGACGGGATCGATCGGGACAAGCACGATCGAGGTCATCGAGCATCTCAATGCAGGGGGCCAACGCTTCGAGGTCGTCGGCCTGGCTGCTGGAAGCAATGGCGAACTGCTTGCCGAGCAGGCGGCGCGACTCGAAGTCGCTGACCTGGCCTTGCGGGATGAAAGGGGCGCATGTTCGATCGGTCCGTCGGCTACCGTTCGCACCGGTGAAGATGCGGCCTGTCGGCTCGTCACCGAGGTGGCGAAGCCGGGAGATCTCCTCATCGCCGCCATCGTCGGTGCAGCCGGACTTGAAGCCGTCCTCGAGGGGATACGCCTGGGCTGCGACATCGCCCTGGCGAACAAGGAGACCCTCGTTGCCGGTGGCAGCCTGGTCATGCCCATGGCGAAGCAGCAGGGTGTCGAACTGATTCCCATCGACTCGGAACACAGCGCCATCGCCCAGTGCTTGCGGAGCAGCCGGTCCATGGACGAGGTCGATCGAATCGTCATCACGGCCTCGGGCGGTCCGCTGCGGACATGGACGAGAGACCGGATCGAAGAGGCCACCGTCGAGGAGGCGTTGGCGCATCCAACGTGGACGATGGGGCGGAAGATCACCATCGATTCGGCTTCGCTGATGAACAAGGCGCTGGAGGTCATCGAGGCCCACTGGCTCTTCGGGCTTCCGGCATCGAAGATCGATGTCATCGTGCACCCGCAGTCGATCGTTCACAGCTTCGTCGAGTACGTCGACGGATCCGTCATCGCCCAGTGCGGGCCACCGAGCATGAAGACACCGATCCAGTACGCGTTGACGTGGCCGGATCGCCTCGATGGCTGCGGTCCCAGGTTGGACTGGGAGGCCCTGCAGTCGCTCGAGTTCGAGCAACTTGATCATGAGCGGTTCCCCTCCGTTTCACGAGCCTGGGATGTCATCGAAGCCGGTGGCACCTCCGGGGCAATCTTCAATGCCGCCAACGAGGTGGCAGTCGAGGCCTTTCTCGAGGGGAGGACGAGGTTCGGGGGCATCTTCAGCCTCGTGGCACATGCCATGGATACGATCGACTCGACTGAAGTGTCCTCCCTTGACGATGTACTCCAGGCGGACAGGCGGTCGAGGGCCGTGGTGTCCGAGATGATCGCCTCGCAGGACACCGCAGCGGCAGGAACCTGAAATGTCTCTCTTCTCGTCGGGCTTCAACATGCTGCTGATCATCCTCGGGTTCGGCCTGTTGATCTTCGTGCATGAACTGGGGCATTTCCTGGCAGCGAAATGGGCGGGCATCAGGACTCTCGGGTTCTCGATCGGCTTCGGTCCACCCATATGTTCCTGGAGAAAGGGCATCGGATTTCGCGCCGGCTCGACCTACGAAGCCGTGCGAGAGCGAACAGGGAAGCATCCAGGCGAACTGACCGACGAGGAACTCGCCGGGTACGGACTTGGAGAAACCGAGTACTCGCTGCGCTGGCTGCCGCTGGGCGGGTTCGTGAAGATGCTCGGACAGGATGATGTCGATCCATCTGCATCCAGTGCACATCCCCGCAGTTTCAACATGCAGTCCATCGGGGCACGCATGGTCGTGATCTCGGCGGGGGGGGTCATGAATCTCCTCCTGGCGGCAGTACTGTTCGTCGTGGCATTTTCGGCGGGCGTGCGGTTCGAAGCGCCCATCATCGGGATTGTTGCGCCCGGTACACCGGCCGCAACGACCGTTCCGCTCGAAGCCGATTCCCGGGGCATCGAAGCCATCGGGCTCCAGCCGGGTGACCGCATCCT
The DNA here is from genome assembly GCA_002722935.1 of Phycisphaerae bacterium. Classification (GTDB taxonomy): domain Bacteria; phylum Planctomycetota; class Phycisphaerae; order Phycisphaerales; family SM1A02; genus SP202. The sequence continues at coordinate 8,646 of PBMX01000022.1, forward strand.
CTCGATCGACGGGGAGCCGACGAATACCTTCGGCGATGTCCTCATCGCGACCGCGATGGGCCGGCCCGACATCGACCTCCGGATCGTCGTCGAGCGTGAAGGAGTCGACGCGCCCATCAACTTCGAGATGGCGCCCGTCAAGAGCGAGGTATCCGGACTGCTTGGCATCGGGGTGATGCCGGCATCGTCAACCAGACTCATCGACGATCCCGAAGCGATCGAGTTCATCACGGCGGAACTTGATCGCCTGGGCCTGTCCAGGCAGGGTGTGAAACCCGGCATGACGCTTGCATCCGTGGACGGGCGACCGCTCTCGAACTGGGAGTCCTTCGAGACGATCAGCCGGAACTCGGACGGTCGAACACTGGAAACCTCCTGGGTGATGGAGCCTGCCACGGGAACCGATGCCCGTGTATCAGCCGAACTTGAACCACTCCCGGAGTGGGAACAACTCCGGTACGTCGGGGCATCTCCTTCGATGAGCGTCGGATACGAGCAGGGACTGCTCGGGCTTGTGCCACTGGTCCAGATCGGGGCCTTGACCGAAGGCAGTCCCAACGAGGGCATTCTCGAGCCCGGTGATGTCGTTCTTCGCATCGGTCGCCACCAGGCTCCACGCATGCGAACATTCCGCGATGCCATTCCAGCCCATGGGGCCGGCCTGCTGGACATGTCGGTACTTCGAGAGGGCAAGCGGGTCGACGTGCAGGTTCGAATCATGGAATCCGGCATCCTCGATCCAAGGCCGGTGGTGGGGGTCAACCCGGTCTATGCATGGGATGTGCCACGGATCGCGAGGCCGATGGTCGCGATTGAAACGACGGATCCGAAGACGCAGGAGGCGGGCGAAACTCCAACCCCCCTTGCCGGCAGGGATGTGATGGGTGGGTCGATCCTTCTGGCGGTTGACGGACATTCCATCGAGGAGTGGACCGATCTCTGGGAGGGGTTGCATGCAGCAGCCGTGGCAGGGAGGGATTCCATATCCATCGAGTTGAAGGCACCGACTCCCGGCGGGGAAGTGCAGGTCGTGGAGTTGCCGCTGGATGCGGGATCCCGGAGCCGGCTCCTCGAACTGGGATGGTCGCCCCCGATTCCTCTCTACTACTTCGAACCCCTCTACGTCGTACGCAGTGCGGGGGGCAATCCCCTCAATGCCATCAGCATGGGCCTCCAGGAAACGACCAAACTGGTCGTCCTGACGTACCTGACCATCGACAGGCTCTTCAGGGGCACGGTCGGTGTCGAGCAGCTCCATGGACCACTGGGCATCGTTCACCTGGGAACGAAGGTGGCCGATCGTGGATTCACCTACCTGCTGTTCTTCCTTGGCCTGATCTCGGTCAACCTGGCAGTCATCAACTTCCTGCCGCTGCCCATCGTCGACGGGGGACTCTTCCTCTACCTGGTCTACGAGAAGATCAAGGGACGTCCGCCGTCGGTGGGCTTCCAGAATGGTGCGGCGATCGCGGGCCTGCTCCTGATCGCCACGGCATTCGTCGTGACCTTCTACAACGACATCGCGCGCATCATCGGCTAGCGGATCAGCGAGGAGGTCGCCCTTCACATGTCATCCCCAGTCGCACTTGTCACGGGGGCTTCGTCCGGAATCGGCCGTGCCGTCGCCTCGATGCTCTCGGCAGAGGGGTACGATCTCGTGCTCTGCGCGCGCCGTGAGGATGCTTTGGAGGCGCTGGCGTCGGAACTGCGTGAGCAGCACGAAACCGACGTGATGGTCCGGCCGGTCGATCTCGTCGATCTCAACGACGTGTCCGCGATCGTGCCCGAGTTGCTCGAGCATTTCGGTCGTCTTGACGTGCTGATCAACAACGCCGGGATGGTCGAGAAGTCTTCGCTCCAGGAGATGCCCATGGGGTTCATGCAACGAGCCATGGCCGTGCATGCAATCGCCCCGGCGATTCTCGTCCGGGATGCCTGGGCGGCACTCGCCGAGGCCGATCGCGGTGTCGTCGTGCATGTCTCGACCGTTTCGACACTCAGTCCGTTCCCTGGACTGGCGGCCTACGCCATGAGCAAGCACGCCCTGGAAGGCCTCGCCCGTTCGATCCAGGCAGAGTCGGAGGAGCAGGGCCTTGGAATCGTGTCTCTCGTAATCGCCCCCGGAGCAGTCGATACGGACGCGCTTCGATCCGTTCTCGAGGGAATCGAGCCCCCCGCCGAGGCCCTTGTTCCGATGGACGAAATCACCTCGCTGTTTCTGGCCTGCATCGGAGGAAAGCATGATCAGGAGGCCGGCGGGGTCATCTACATTCCCGCCCCCGGGGTGGTGACGGCCGATGCGGAACGGGCGATGGAGGCCCTTGAAGCATGCTGGGGTGGCCCTGGAGAGGGATGACCTGTGCGGGTCGTGCAGGCTGTAGCAGGTCCTCGAGGGGGAATCCGGGAAGGTTGACTGGCTACTGGCCGTGTTGTTTTCGACACTCCATGAGACTCATGGTGCTGGAAGGAGCATCACGGAGGGGCAGTCATCATGGACACCAACATGCAGAGCGAACCGGGTTCACACCGTGCACGGAGAACATTGCGTGTCCTGTTCATCGAACCTGACGCCGAAATCGCGGCTGGGTACAAGACAGCCCTCCATGCAAGGGCCGGTTCAGGCGTTGGATGGGATACCGTCAGTTCAAGGTCACTTCCTTCGCTGGGGGCCCTGCACGAAGCGGATCTCTCGCTGGTGGATGTCATTGTTTCTGCATCGACCCTGCCCGATGCATGCGGTCTCGACCTGCTGGCCTACGTCCAGGGGTCCTGCCCGGACACACCGGTGATCCTGACGGGGGATGCATCGGATTCCGCCATCGCGGTCGAAGCGATCCGTGGAGGGGCCGTCGAGTTCGTCCTGCAGACGGGCCACGAATCGATCACCATGCCACTGGCCATCGAGAAGGCCTTCGTCCACAGGCAGCTTCGCTACGAGAATGAATGCCTGCACGCGGATCTGGGTCGGTCGGTTGCCGAACTGGCCATGGTCAATCGAAAGCTCAAGAAGTCGATTCGAAGACTTGAAGTCACGGCGAGGACGGATGAGTTGACCGGGCTGACCAATCGCCGCTGGTTGAACCTGATGCTCGAGGGTCGCTGGGCGGAGGTGGAACGACACGACCTCTCGCTGGCGTTCGTCATGCTCGATCTCGACGGTTTCAAGCAGCTCAATGATCGACTCGGTCACCAGCGAGGCGACGACCTGCTTCGCGTGACGGGGGAAGTCATCCGTGACAACTGCCGTTCGATCGATGTCGCCGCCCGCTACGGCGGGGACGAGTTCTGCCTCCTGATGCCGCACACCAGCGTGGATGCGGCGATGCAGGTTGCATTGCGCATCGTCGAGGCGTTTCGAAGCCGACTCGCGGAACATGAACTCGGAGATGTCCCGCTCGACGTGTCCATCGGCATCAGTCACAGCGAGCTCTCGAATCCCACCTGCGCTGAAGAACTCGTGCACCATGCGGACCAGGCCATGTACGCCGCCAAGTCATCGAAGAACGAGGGGCCGCGGGTCATGTTGCGAGGAGCGACGGGCAGCATGGGTCGCCTGGCGGCCTGAGCAGGCCCTTCGTCCAGGAACTCACCGTTTCAAGGCTCGATCCATGTGGCGACGGGCATCGCGCTCTCGTATGTCCTGCCGACGATCCCGCTGCTTCTTTCCCTGGCCGAGGCCGATGAGGACCTTGGCACGGCCGTTGACGAAGTACATCTTCAGGGGAACGATCGCGAACCCCTTCGCCCGCGCGGCCACGGCGAGTTTCCGGATCTCCCGCTTGTGTGCAAGCAGGACGCGAGCCCGGTCTGGCTGATGCTGGCGTGCCGGTCCGGCCGGTGGATACTCGGCGATGTGCACGCCGTGGAGTACGAGGGAGACGGGTGCGTCCTCCGCTCGAACATACCCCTCGCCGAGGCTGACCTGGCCGGCTCGTACCGACTTGGTCTCGGTGCCCGTGAGCTTGATTCCGCACTCGAGCGTCTCCGAGATGGCGTAGGAATGACGCGCCTTCCTGTTCTGGATGACGGGTTCGTTCGCGACGCCCTTGTCGTGCCTGTTCCGTGCCATTTCGAAGCCCATGCTATGGAAACGGCCCTGCAGCGTGTGCTGCAGGGCCGAAAATGCGCGAGAGAGGACTCGAACCTCCACGGGATTTAACTCCCACCAGCACCTCAAGCTGGCGCGTCTGCCAATTCCGCCACTCGCGCCGAGTCGGGAAGGGGGTCAGGATACCCCAGCGGGGCTGGTTCTGGAAGCCCTCGCCACCCCTTGAATCCGTCGATCAGGCCGTGCCCTGAGTACCATGCCGGGTCATGACTGCTTCATCCCTCCTGATCAACGAGGTCTTCCACTCGATCCAGGGCGAATCCTCCCGGGCTGGTGAACCCTGTGTCTTCGTTCGACTCCGGGGTTGCCACCTCAGGTGCCGCTACTGCGACACCGAGTATGCATTCAAGGAGGGGGACCGGCGGGACATCGATTCGATCGTCGAGGAAGTCCGCAGCCATGGATGCGACCTGGTGGAGATCACGGGGGGAGAACCACTGCTGCAGAAACCAGTCCACGAGTTGATGGAGATACTGTGCGACATGGGCATGACGGTGCTGCTCGAGACCTCGGGTGCATGCGACATCGGGCCGTGCGATCCACGCGTGATTCGGATACTCGACCTGAAGACGCCGGGCAGTGGCGAGGTCGACCGGAACGACTGGGGAAACATCTCGAAACTGAGAATGGCCGACGAGGTCAAGTTCGTCATCATCGACCGGGCCGATTACGAGTGGATGAAGGAGATCATCGCGGAGCATGGTTTGTCGGAAAGGGTCGGCACGATTCTCGTTTCACCGGTGCACGAGCAACCGGCCGGTTCCGAGATCCAGGGCGCTTCCGCACTGCCCCCGCGTGATCTTGCTGAATGGGTGCTCGAGGATTCGCTCCCGGTGCGGGTCCAGCTGCAACTTCACAAGTTCATCTGGGATCCGCAGGCCCGGGGCGTCTGATGGCCGACTCGCGAACATGGCTGAACGTCGAGCCACTCGCCGAAGGCGCATGGTGCACCGGTCCGGTGCCGTTCGATGGCGACACGCTTCTGCTCGAGGATCGTTCCCTGCTCATCGACGGACCCTCCCCGGTACCCTGCTGCCAGTGGACCGGCACGCTTGCGAATCCGGATGACCCGCCCCTGACCTGGATCGAGCAAGGGTGGCAGCGACTGGAAGAACTCCTGCCCAGTTGCAGTTCCAGGGGCCTCCTTCGTCCACACGCCCAGCATCTTGCAAGTGATGTTCCTTCGACCCGCCTCCTCATCGAGAAGACGGCTCCGCTCGGGCTCGGCCTGGGCCTCGGCCCGGCCTCGATGCTTGTGCCCTCGATGCTCGAGGATGCGCACGATCACCTCGTTCGCCTTCTTGAAGGCCTTGGCCCGGCCTGCAGCATGGTGCTTCTCGAGGATCTCGATGAATCAGGGGGTCCGGTGATCGCGGGGCAGGGCATCCTGCCCGGGAAACTGCTGGGCGAGTTGATCGCCGAGCATGTTCCGGTCAACGTTCCCGTCGTGGCATCGGGATCGTCAATCGAGCATGTGCTGGATTGGCTGGAAGCCTGACTTCGCTACAATCAACGTACATGTCGACGACATCCATTGAACATCCAGTCCTGCAGCGAGTGAAGGAGACCTTCCCGGAGGCGGCCTTCTCCGCGTCTCGATTCAGGGGCCAGGTGACCCTCGTACTCGAGCCGGAGGTCGCTCACGACGTCCTTCGCTTTCTCCGCGAGGATCCCGACTGCAATTATGAACTGCTCAGTGATGTCACGGCAGCCGATTACCTGGACTACCCCGCCCGGACCTCGAAGCGATTCGCGGTCATCTGGGTACTGCGGAGTTTCAGCAGGGATGACCTGTTGCTGGTCAAGTGCTGGCTCGACCCGAGCATGGAAACCGGTGGAAACGAGGATGATCCTGCACTCGAGGTCGCCTCGGTATGCGATATCTGGCCCGGCGCCGAATGGAGAGAGCGCGAGGTCTACGACATGTTCGGAATCCGCTTTGCCGGGCATCCCGATCTGCGTCGCATCCTCATGTGGAAGGACTTCCCGGTCTTCCCGCTTCGAAAGGACTACCCGCTCCGAGGTCGAGGAGAGCGTGAGAACCTCGAGATCATCGATCGCGAAGCGACCTGATGGTCAGGGATTGACGGCGCCGCCGCGGGCATCGGTAATGGTGATCGTGTCGATGGCGGGGTCCATGTTCCACAGGACACTGCCCGCCCTGACCGGGGTGGGGGACCCCTCGGTCAGGATGGAGACCGTTCGTCCCGGAACGGAATCGAGTTTCGCCAGTCCCGTCGACAGGTTGTAGTCGAAGAGATTGCAGTCCACCCGCCGCCTGGGGGTGCTGATATAGACACTGCCTTCGGCGAACAGCCGCTCGATCTCCATGTCGCGTCCAAGGTCGAGTACGCCTTCGCCCGGAGCCGATCCACCGCGGCCCTCGGCCTCCTCGATGGGGGCCGTCACGGCCTTGACGTGCTGGGCGGTGATGGTCGCCGTGTCTTCGTCTTCCATCCCCTTGTAGAGACCCTCGACATCGCCATCCATGTCGATGGTGAAGCCGCCCGATTCATCCTGGACCATGTCCAGACGTCGGGTCCAGATGAACCTGGAGACGCCCGGTCCCCTGAAGAGCCCCGATTCGGGAGTCGCGCCGTCGACGGGGGGGGCTTCGCGCAACACGAGTTCGCCGTCCCCGATCACTTCGGCGCTCGTCTCGAGGTCATTCCACGTGATGTGCTTTGCCGCGATGTAGAACACGTTCGGAATGCTCGCCCGCTGTTCATCCGGCCAGGTCCGCTGCTCGAGTTTTGCATCACCACGGGCAATCAGTGTTTCGAGGACTCGTGAACTCCGCTCGATGTCGAAGGGATCGTCTTCCTGGTTCTTCCTGAGGTTCGAGGACAGCGATTCCGAATCGACCTTGCCGGCATCGACGAACTGGAGCACCATCTTCTGTCCCTCGAGTCGATCGAGTTCATGGGGCTTGGGTTGGGCCACCACGGCGACATCTCCATCGAGCTCGATGGATCCGGCCCCCTCGTTGAACCTGCTGTCATACTGCATGCTCGTGTTCCACCTCGCCCGCATCGTGACGGAGGCGTCATCCCCGGGTGCAGGTCGCGGGACCTCCGGTCGATCGATGCGCTGGTCAGCCGACAGGTCCAGTGGTCGGGTCAGGAGTCGTGCCTGCCCGGGACCGATCCAGGTCGCCGTGCCGTTTCGACGTTCAAGTTCGACATGGCGACCGTGATCGATGAGCATGTCGTCGCGAGCGATGACGACGTCTTCTCCCGTGAGGACGACCTGTTCCTGCTTCGCGTCGGCGACCAGATGATCGGCGAATACGCGGGCGCCATCCGACATGAGTACCTGGACATCGCCGTTGGCCAGGACATCCTTGACCCGTGTTCCACTGCCCATGAGTGATCGTGAACCGGTCGGTTCTTCGTCGGGTTCACCCTCGACGTCCTCGACGAGGAACGTGACTTCCAGGTCGTCGGCCCAGATGGTCTGGTCCTCGTTCTCCGCCTTCACCTGTTCACGGGCCAGCAGCCTCGAGGGGACTGCCTTCTGCTCGTCATCCTTCTCGAAGAACATTCTCATCCAGTTGCTCGAGAACAGGCCGTCCGGCGAGACCACGTCCACGTCGCCCCTGAAGATGATGTCCTGAATCGATGGATCATCCGAGGAATCGGTGGAATCGAAGGAGATGTCCACTCCCTCGGTCCAGGTGATGTCCAGTTCGCTCTCGGGTGGCGTGTCCTCGACCTGGTCCTCGAGGTCGATCGAGGTGTTCGCAGCGGGGGGGAGAACCGACACGCTGGCAAGGGCGACCTGATCGCGGTCGAGAATCGAGATCGTCCCGGGATCGATGAAACCGCCTTCACCGCGTTCCTGGGCGACCCACAGGTGTGTGCCGCGTGCAAGCAGCCTTGGATCTTCCAGGATGACCTCGCGTCCCTCGTCCGCGTAGAGATCGAACCGGTCCTCGAGGCCGCGGTAGACAAGGCGATCGCAGGTGATCTCGGTCTGTTCGCCGGCGTCGAAGATGAAGACTGGTGTTCCTTGCAGTTCCGCGAGGGTGTCATCCGGATCCTGGAGGATCACGCTGCCGGAGTCATTCGCGGGAACCATGATCATTCCATCGTCGCACGTGACGAGGGTGTCATCCGGACCGACGGAAGGGGCAAGCCGATGGCCGAGTGTCGATGCGAGTACCAATTCGACCCAGTGTGGTTGTGGACCGAGCTCGCGTTGCGGTTCCGCATGCGCGGACGCCATTACGATCGAATCACCCCTGCTGGACTGGTCGAGCGAGAAGGTCACGTCCAGTTGATTCCCGGTGACCGTTCGGCCTCCCCTGGCATCTCCCTGCATGATCCGGACGTTCTCACGAAGGGTCAACGTGTAGAACTCGGTGTCCATGGCAGCACTTTCCGGCCCCGATTTCCCCTGCTGCATTGCCACGGGTATGACAGAGGATGAACGTGTCCCGTCGTGTACCGGAGGATGCTCCGTCTCGGCACGGCGTGGCCAGCCGGGACGCGTGTCGAGGGCCAATGCACTTGAATCGGGCCGTATCAGGAGGTAGTCCAGTTCGTTGATCCGCATGAACTTCACGCGGTCGGTGGCATCATCGACCAGAACCTCCATGTTGGAGCCCACCATCTCCTCGGTGGGGGTGTGGACCTCGATTCGTCCCTTGCAGGTGATCTTCCCGAGGTAGTTGTCGAATGCGACTCGCTCGGGACGCATCTCCACGCTGGGAGGATGCACTGCAGGATCAGCCGTGCGGCCATCCACGGGTTCATAGAGGTTGATCCTGACATTGCCCGTGATCCAGCCTTTCTCGAGAGCCCGGTTCGGGGCGTAGGTCTCCGCCTTGTCTCCCTCGATGGTCATCAGCCTGTCGTTCTCGAGGAACAACTCGACCTGTGGTCGCGTCATGTCGATCCAGTGGGCCGGAAGATGGGAAGGATTGGGGTCGAGGTGCTCGCAGCGATACTGCTGGGATGGATTGCCCCGCTTGTCGGCTATCTGGATCCAGCCTCCACCGGGAAGATCCAGCTGCATGCTCGGATCGAGCATGTCGGTGGAGCCGGTTTCCTGCAGAGCGCTTGGGCCGATGAGATCGGTGACATCGATCTCGGCGATGTCGCGTGGCCTTTCAGGTGTCGGCGAGTCGATCGCGAGGACGATTGCCAGGAGGACGCCGGCGCCTACGACGCCGATGAGTGTCAGCCGGAGAGCAAGATTGCCGCGTCGAGTTTCCCCGCCTTCCTGAAGCAGCATTCGTCTGAGTCGTCCCTTGTCTGCCATGGTTCAGTGCTCCTGCATGGGCTGCGTCATGCGTGTCCTTGACTCGACGAGCGCATCCCATCGTCCCTGGGCCTTCAGAAGATCCTCGATGAGTTCTCGGATTGCGCCCTGTCCACCGCTCCTGGCAGTGACATGGCTCGCCATCGCCTTGACCTCGGGAACCGCGTTGGCCACGGCGATCGGCAGAGCGATCGATCCGAGCATGGGGAGGGCGGCAAGATCATCGCCGACGGCCGCTGTTTCAGAGGCTGTCGCTCCGGCAGCCTCCAGTACCTGCCGGATCGTCTCCTGCTTGTCGGCGACCCCCTGGTATACATGCGTGATGCCAAGTTCGGATGCGCGGGCGGTCACGGCTCCACTGCTTCGACTGGTGATGATGGCAACGGCATGCCCGGCTTCCTGCCACAGGCGGATCCCCATGCCGTCGTGGACATGAAAGACCTTCGTTTCACGGCCGTCTCCGTCAAGCACGATGCGTCCGTCGGTCAGGACACCGTCGACATCGAGGCAGAGCAGCCGAATTGAGGCAGCGCGATCAGGATCCATCCCGGGGGGCCTCCAGCCAGTTGATGAACAGTGTATGCGAGGGTCGAGCAGCGGGCATCCAGAGGGCCGCTTATTCCTGGACGATCTTCATCGTGACGAGGTCCTGGACGTCAACGAGCCCAACCGGGTGTCCCTCGGCGTCGACAACTGGTATCTCGTCGATGCGGTGTTCGGCCACAAGTTGCCTGGCATCCCGCACCCGGTCGGTGGCCAGCAGGCTCCTGGGATGACGGGTCATGACATTGCTGATGGGCTGGGCGAGGGCCTCACGGTCGTTCATCACCAGTCGACGCAGGTCGCCGTCCGTGAAGATGCCGCTGAGGAGTCCCTGGTCATCGATGAGAATGATGGCCCCGGCTCGTCTGAGTTCGCTTCGCTCGTTCCAGGCGACTGCAAGCGCTTCCTCGACGGTGAGTTCATGTGAGACGACAGGGAGTTCCTCGCCGGCCCTGAAGCGCATGACATCCGAGACCTGGCGGAGGCCCGCGCCGAGCATTCCACCCGGGTGGTGGCGATGGAAGTCGTCCTCGGAGAAATCACGCCGCTTCGAGGCGGCCAGGGCCAGGGCGTCACCGCAGGCGAGAGTCGCCGTGGTCGACGTGGTGGGCGCGAGACCGACGGGACCTGCTTCTTCAAGATCTCCCAGCGCCAGGTGCGTGTCGCAGAGCTTGGAGAGGTGGGTGTCGTGGTTGCAGGAAATGCCGATTCGACACACGCCGTCCGCCTTGAGGATCGTGGCAAGGTTGAGGACTTCCTCGGTGTTCCCCGAGTAGCTCAGGAGGAGCACGACATCATCCTTCCGGATGCGGCCAAGGTCACCATGGACGGCCTCCGCGGGGTGGATGACATGGGATGGGAGCCCCAGGCTGCTGAAGGTCGCCGAGATCTTGGCCCCGATGAGTCCGGATTTGCCCATCCCGCTGACGACGACGTGGCCGGAGCAGTCGGCGATCAGTTTCACGGCCTCCGACCAGTGAGAGGCTTCGCCTCCGGGGTCCGATGCCGTGATCTCGTTGGCGATACGGTCAATGGCCTCCGCTTCACAACGAAGGACTTCCGCAAGAAATCGGGACTCGTCACCCATCGTGGTATCCGCCTTGCCTTGCGACGTCGATCTGGATGGTTGTGCGCTCATCGTGGGGTATGATGCTGGGGAGAGAATGCCGCACCAGCGTGCATAGTGTACCCCCGCAGGCCGACTTCGACGATGCAAGCCACGGATATGAGCACATCCCGTAAAGCAGCCCAGGACGACTACGTCATCAGCCTGGAGGCCTTCGAGGGGCCTCTGGACCTGCTTCTGTTTCTCATTCGCCGAGCGGAAGTGGATATCCAGGACATTCCCATAGCGGCCATCACGGACCAGTACCTCCTCGTGCTGCAGCAGGTCGATGAAGTCGATATCGAGCAGGCCGGCGAGTTTCTCGTCATGGCTGCGACCCTCATCGAGTTGAAGTCCCGCACCCTTTCGCCACCCGTCGAAACCGGCGAGGATGGGGAGGGGGAAGAGGGCGAGCCCATGGCCGACCCCCGGCAGGAACTGGTTCGGCAGTTGCTGACCTATCAGCGGATCCGTACGGCCGGCGAGGATCTCGACGAGGCACGGGTAGCGTTCGCTCGTCGCGCGAGGGCCAGAGTTCGACCATCAGATGATGTATTCGAGTCCGAGGATGACGGCCTGGAACTCGACGACCTCCACCTGATGGACCTTGTTGAATCCTGGGAGCGAATTGCCCAGGCGATCGACTTCGACCAACTCGGCGCCTCCCACCTGGTCTCGGTGGATGATGCGCCCATAGCGCTCTACCAGGAAGATCTGCTCGACAGGCTGGAGCGACGGAAGGGCATGCCCGTCGTGCTGCAGGAGACCTTCGCGGGCAAGACGGCTGCCCAGCGGGTCGGCCTGTTCCTCGCCGTACTGGAACTGGTGAAGACAAGTCGAGTCAACTGCGCCCAGGAAGGCTGGGGCGAGCCCATCACCATCGAGCTTACGACTGCTTCCGACGAGATGCTGGAGGAGCCTGCCGAGGTTCCCGATTCGCAACCGCCTGGAGCTGCTCAACCTCCCACGGAGTCAGGTCACGCCACTGCCCCGGACGAAGACCTTTCAGGTTCAGCGGACCGATCCGAAGACGGCGAAGTTTCCTGACTGGATGGCCCAGCCGGGCCATCATGCGCCGAACCTGTCGGTTCCGGCCTTCGGCCAGCACGATGTTCAGGCGGGTGCGATCACGATCCCGGTGAAGAATGTCGACCTTGTTCGCCAAAGCCTTCTTGGCGCGAACGCGACCGCGGGATCTACGATCCGCCAGCATCATGCCCTTCCTCAACCTGTTCAGCGACTTGTCCGAGAGTTCCCCGCGGACCGTGACCTCGTATTCCTTCTTGACGCCGTGACGAGGATGTGTCAGTCGGGCCGCCAGATCACCGTCATTGGTCAGGACAAGCAGCCCGGATGAATCGACGTCGAGTCTTCCGACCGGGAAGAGCCGGACTCCCTTCGGGTGGGGGACGAGGTCGATGGCTCGCCGTCGGTCTTCGGTGGGTGCATTTGAACAGATCACGCCCCGTGGCTTGAAGAGCAGCACGTAGACGAGAGGGGCGTTGGTTCGCACGCTCTGACCGGAGACGACGATGTGATCCCGGGACGGGTCCACCCATGCCGGAAGCGTGTTGACGACATGCCCGTTGACGAGCACCTCCCCCGCAAGAATCAGTTCCTCGCAGGCCCTCCGTGAACCGACACCGGCGCTGGACAGCACCTTCTGCAATCGATCACCTCTGCTGGCATCCTGGAACGAATCGGAGGAACTGGGTGTTCCATCCGGCTCGGTCGACCAACCATCCCCGACCGGAGGCGGTGGCGAAGGCGGCATCCCGGGATCCGGGGCCTGGCTGTGTTCATCGTGAGGCATGGTGAATCGGATAGGCTACCTTGGCATGGTTCCAACGAACAGGGGGGACCTGCATCCATCCTGCGTATTGAACCGATAACAGGTTGCAAGGTCGATTTTCAAGCGATGCACGGGGGCCAGGTCGGACGACATATCCATGAAGGCACCACTTCGACAACGCCTGCGTGACCTGGTCAACCGGCTTGAAGCCATGCCGATGAACGAGTTGACGAGGGGCCAGAGGTTCATCAGGTTCCTCTGGCAACTCTGGGCGACGGCCTACCAGCAGTTGCGACAGGACAGGGCGGGTTCCAACGCGGCCGCCCTGACCTTCCGAACGCTCTTCTCGCTGCTCCCGATCCTGGTACTGACGGCGGTCGTGACGCGGTCCTTCATCAGTGACGAGACCTTCATGAACTCGATCGACGAGGTCATGAACTGGTTGCACATGGACGAGGTGGGAATGGCGGCAGCGGATGGCGTGGAAGCAGACTCGATCGACCTGGAGGAATGGGTCTCGGACAGGGCCAGAGAGGCCATGTCCGTCGATCTCACAGGTCTTACCTGGCTGGGCATCATCATCGTGCTCTATGCAGCCGTTCGGCTGATCGAGGAAGTCGATACCACTTTCAACTTCATCACTCGATCCACACCCGGCGGCTGGATTCGAAAACGCATCTGGGTCTATCTCGGGGTGCTCCTGCTGGCGCCGGCCGCGGTCATCGCCGCCGGCTGGTTCCTGGAACGAGGAGTCCACGAACTGGGCGAACTCGTCGGAACCTGGCCCTGGGTTGTTCCCACGGTGCAGACCTGCATCACGCTGGTTCTCCTGTGGTGGTTGCTGCGTCTCTGCTACCGGGCGATTCCCGCACGCGAGATCCGGCCCCGGCCGGCGAGTCTCGGCGCGGCTTCGGCGACGGTCCTGCTCGTGATCGGGCAGTGGCTGCTGGTGTTCTACGTGGACCAGGCGGTGAGGTCGAGCCCGCTCGGTGGAAGCCTCGGCTTCGTGCCGGTCTTCATGTTCTGGGTCTACATGATGTGGCTGTCGGTGCTCTACGGGCTGGAGATCACCATGGTCGCCCAGCAACTTGGAGATCTCAGGTCGAAGGAAGCAGGGGCCGCTGAAGCGGCAGATCCGGCAAGCTAACCGCGATCCCACCAGGCATCTTCCTCGTCCCGGAGCCAGCGTCGCTCAAGTCGATCGATCGGGCCGAAGGCGTCTTCGAACGCCTTGAGTTGGTCCCGGGGAAAGACGTAGTCGGGGTTCTCCCTCAGGGATCGTATGTAGCCGTTGAGCTGGGTTCGGCGGAACCTCCAGAGCCAGCGAACCACGGCGTAACTCTGTGCATAGATCACGTTCAGGCGTTCGGGGTCGATGCCATCGAAGTCCCGGATTACAAGAAGTTCCTCGAGCGGGAGCAGGGTGGACTCGTTCATCGCCTTCACGAACTGGTCCCGCCTGAAGGGTGATTCATGTGTCGGACCGAAGGCACGCGAGGTGTCGTGGGTTTCGAAGCAGGTCGCGAATCCCTCGTGCAGCCAGAGATTCCATCCACCACGGTGGTCGGTGAACTCGGTGATCCATGCCAACTGGTGCGTCGCTTCGTGAACCGCCAGCGAAGTCCTGAGCCCGGTCTCAAGGTCATCGAGAGCATCCCGGTGCTCGTTGATGCGCCGTTCATGTTCCCTCGCCTGCTCCTCGTCGTCCGGAGGTGAAGCCTCGTCTTCATCAAGTTCCCTCCGGGCCGATTCCAGTCCCGGGAGTCCTCGAGGTTCGTAGAAAAGAATCCACTCGGCCGAGGGGGAGAAGTAGCCGCCGATATGTTCGGGTTCGATCTCCAGTCCATCGCATGCACTGGCGAAGTCCCTGAACGCCTCCGCTTCACTGAACACGATGCACAGCATCCGTTCCGTGGGCATCGGGCGCGTGGCGCCCAGCAGCCTGCAGACGCGTGAGAACTGGTGCAACGTCGCTTCCAGGTGCCTGCCGACATGCTCGATCGTGTCCCAGCGAGCGTCTGACAGAATGACCCAGTGCCGGGTCTGGTGTTCGCTGAAGCCTCCGGGAAGCAGTGACCTGGCCTTCTCTACGGGGCTGGTCACCGCTTCCTGCGCCGGATCGATGCCCGGTGTCGAGGGTGTCGGCCCGGGTGCGAGTGCCAGAAGAATGCCCAGGAGCAGTGGGATCATGGGCGGATTCTATGCTTCCCGACCCGATCGAGGATCGGCCTGCCCGATAACGGCATTCCAGGTTTCAACTGGGGGGGTTGAAGGACCTGCAACGGCCTCGCCTCCAGCATGGGCGGGGGCTCCACGTACATCACCACATGAGCCTCTCGAGGATGTCGATGCAATCCCTGGAGACCAGACCCGGAACACGTGAACACGGAGTGCCAGACATGAAAATGCAGGACCAGGGTCGAATGAGCCCCTACGTGAGGATGTCGTTGAATGACGGCACGTTGACGGTCCATATGACGGCTCGTTTAGTCGGTGAGAGGGAGGTCTCGATCATCGCGTCGGCTGCCCAGCGTGCCTTGCAACATCACGGCGCATCGATCAGGAGGCTCGTCCTCGATGTCGGAAGCGTCGAGATGATGAAGAGCATCGGGTTGGGCATGTGCATCGATCTTCGGAACAGGGCGGGGGCGTTTGGAATCCCGACTTCCCTGGAGGGCCTCTCAGGACGACTCGAGGCGCTGTTCGGCATGTTGAAGATCGACCGACTGTTTCAGGTGTACGCCCACCAGGCAGCCTGAGGGACATCGTCTGCTGGAGCAATGGCAACCATGGGCCTACAATGCCCGCAGGTGGCGATGTTGCCTCCTGCTGGAGCGAGCCATGGGTCTCGAAACTGCACTTCCCGTTGATGGAATCCTGACGACGCAGTTGAACCGTGTCATCAACTGGGCACGTCGTTCCAGCATATGGCCGATGCCCTTCGCCACGGCGTGCTGCGGCATCGAGTTGATGGCGACCGCTTCGAGCCGTTTCGACCTCTCGCGCTTCGGTGCCGAGGTCTTCAGGTTCAGTCCCAGGCAGGCCGATCTCCTGATCGTCGCCGGACGAGTCAGCGTCAAGATGCTCCCTGTCCTCCAGCACATCTACATGCAGATGACGGAGCCCAAGTGGGTCATCTCCATGGGTGCCTGTGCATCGACCGGCGGCGTCTTCGATACCTACGCCGTCGTCCAGGGAATCGACCAGTACGTGCCCGTGGATGTCTACGTTCCCGGGTGCCCCCCGAGGCCGGAGATGCTCATCGAGGGGATCATGGCCATCCAGCGGATCATCGATGAGGACAACATCCCTCATGATGGACAGGGGCGTCGCCTGCCCTTGAACGTGGCCATCGAGCCGACCCATGTCCCGGGGGCGCAGCCCATCGACGTCAGCATCGGCGCAACAGGCTGAACGACCCTTCCATTCTCAGTGCCTGAAATGACGCGTGCCCGTGAAGAGCAGGGTGATGCCCCGATCCTCGCAGAGCTTGATCGTGTCTTCGTCGCGGCGTGAACCACCGGGTTGCACGATGCAGTTGATCCCGGCGTCGGCGAGAATCGCGGGTCCGTCGTCGAAGGGGAAGAAGGCGTCGGAGGCGGCGACGATCCGATCGAGCGACTTCAGCGAGTCACCAGCCCGTTCGATCGCCAGTCGACATGCTCCAACGCGATCGACCTGGCCGGTTCCGGCTCCACGCAAAGCGCCACCTCCGCCGACGGCGATGGCATTGGATGAGAGGTGCTTGCAGGTGATCCACAGGAGGCGTGCATCATCGAGCATGGACTCGTCGGGCTCGGGGCCGGCCACGACCGTCCAGCGATCAGGATCGGCCAGTTCCGAGTCGGCATTCTGGACCAGGAGACCGCCTGGGATGCTTCGAATCATGTTCCCATCCGTACGGCTGTCACCGATTCCACCCACCTCGAGCAGGCGGACATTTGCCCAGCGGCTTGAAAGACATTCGACGGCTTCATCCGAGAACGAGGGGGCAATGATGACCTCGAGGAAACGTTCGCCCTCCGCCATCGTGGCTGCAAGGGACTCGTCCACCGGCTTCGAGGAGACGACGATGCCTCCGAAGGCGGCCCGGGGGTCTCCTTCCCAGGCGCGTTGGAATGCTTCTTCCGGGGACCCCCCGATGGCGGCACCGC
The DNA here is from genome assembly GCA_002722935.1 of Phycisphaerae bacterium. Taxonomy (GTDB): domain Bacteria; phylum Planctomycetota; class Phycisphaerae; order Phycisphaerales; family SM1A02; genus SP202. The sequence continues at coordinate 25,613 of PBMX01000022.1, forward strand.
AAGCATTCGTGTGCTTGATCACCGTGGCGACGCATTTCCCGGGGAAGACCGTAGCCAGATCGGAGGCCAGTTGGAGGGCGGCGGCTGCGTCGTTGAGGTTGTTGTAGCTCAACGGTTTGCCACTGCGCATCTGGGCACCTGCCAGCTGCATCGAATCCTGGGTATCAGTCGTATAGAGGGCGGCATCCTGGTGGGGGTTCTCGCCGTACCGGAGTACTCGTTCCCTGCGTCCAACCACCTGGAGAATCGGGGGGAACCGGTCGGTGCCCTCATCGGCCATCCATGAACTGATGGCCGTGTCATAGGCAGCCGTCCGGGCGAAGGCCTGTGCTGCAAGGGCTCGCCTCAATGGCAGGTCGGTGGATCCATCGTTCTTCTTCAGTTCACTGACGACGCTGTCGTACTGGGTGGGCGATGTGATCGTGCAGACGAATGCATGATTCTTGGAGGCTGATCGGAGCATGGCCGGGCCGCCGATGTCGATCTGTTCGATCGCTTCCTCCCGCGTGACCCCATCCTTCTGGATCGTCTGTTCGAATGGATAGAGGTTGATGCAGATCAACTGGATCGGGACGATGCCATGCTCCTTCATCGAGTTGGCATGTCCCTCCTGGTCAGGACAGCCCAGAAGAGCACCATGAACGAGCGGATGGAGCGTCTTGATCCGACCATCCATCATCTCCGGGAACCCGGTGACTTCCTGGATCCTCGTGACGGCGAGCCCGGCGTCCTCGAGTGCATTGGCCGTGCCGCCCGTCGAGATCAACTCGACCCCGAGTTCAGAGAGCGAACGGGCAAATGGCACGAGATCGGTCTTGTTGCTGACCGAAAGAAGAGCTCGCTTTACTTCAACGAGTGCCATGGTTCCTCTGCTGTTGAGCAGGTTCAGTTCGAGGGAGTCAGGCAGGTCAACCGACCGTCGTATCCAAGGGCGAAGAGGGTGCCGTTCTCAAGGTCATCCGCGATGACTCGTACGACATCAGGTACATGCAGGAGGGTATCGGTCGTGCCCTGGGAGGTGGAAATCGTCCCCAGTACGTGGTTGGCATCGTCCCAGACGACGAGTGAGCGTCCATTCCTCGTCAGGACATTTCCACCGATGTCACCATTGATCCAGTACTGGTGGCCGTTGAAGTCGTCGGCCGGGTTGGCTGCGAATGCGGCAAGACCCTGGCCGGGAATCTGCTGGTAGACCCTGTCACCGAGGAGAACCGGGGAATCCACGAGGGGTGTATTCGTCAGCACGCGCCATCGCGTATTGCCGTCGAAGAGGTTGAAAGCCCGCAGATGCTGATCGAGTCCGGCGATGTAGGCGGTATCGGAGGAGGCGACCGGGTTGGTCGTGACGTTGTCGAGGAGTTTCTTCCGCCACATTTGTGAAGCAGTATTTGCATTGAACGCCTTCACGACCCCGGAGGAGCCGGTGATGACGACGATGTCGCTGGAGATGACCGGGGCCTGCCTGAGCCCGTGATCGACCTGGTAGGCACGCCAGGGGAAGCCGATTCGCCAGGCCTGCCAGACGAGTTGGCCGGACCGGGCTCCGTAGAGCAGGTGTTCTCCGTCGAGGACACCGGGAGTATTTGCAACCCATTCCAGGGACTGCGTGGCCTTGCCGATGGTGACCTTCTCGGCCATTCCGGTCGAGATGTTCAACGTGGTGATCGTGCTGGGCTTGAGTACGATGACGAGCCCCTCGGCCTCGTTGGGAAGGATTGAAAGGACCTCGTCGAGCGGTTTGCCCACCGAGACAGACCACACCCGCAGCCCATCGTGGGTTCGGATGCAGATCAGGTCGTTGTCATGGGTGAGAATGAAGAGATGCTTCCCCGCAGGAACCAGTTGCTTCACGCTCTCATCCGGAATCGCGAACTGCCAGTTGACCTTGTAATCGAGTTTCGCAGCCGAGACGGGGCCGACCGTGTACCGGTCCTCGAGTTCCGCTCGGATGGCCTCCTGCCGCGCATCTCGATCCGATGATGAAGCCTGCGGTTGAACCGACGCGACTGGTGTTTTGTCGGGCGTGCTCTGGCATCCGGGGGCCGTGATCGGCAGGGCGGAGAGGACGAGCAGCAACAGAGATCTGGAGATCATCTGGCGGCAACGGAAGGTCTTTGAGTAGGTCATCATGAGTGGGCAATCTTCCCCGCTGGTTCACCTGGGGGGTACAGGGGAGAAGTGGAGCAGTATCAGGACTCTGACGGGGGCCGTCAAGACCACGTACACTTCCTTCGATGTTTACGGGCCTCATCAGGCACCTTGGGTGCGTCAGAGCAGCGACTTCGTCCCCTGGTTCAGGTGGCCTGGTCCTGCAGGTGGACATCCCGGCATGGCCCCACGAACCGATTCTGGGGGAGTCAATCGCCGTCGATGGGTGCTGCCTGACCGTTTCAAGCATCGAGGAGGGGGAAGCAGGGGGGGTGTCGGCCGGTTTCGACGTCGTTCCCGGGACCCTTGATCGAACGACCATCGGCTCGCTACAGCCCGGGGACAGGGTCCACCTTGAACCCGCCCTGAAGGCGGGTGATCCCATCGGCGGGCATTTCGTGCAGGGTCACGTGGAGGGCACGGGGGAGGTCAGGTCCGTAGAGATCAACGGGGATGACCACCGGGTGGACATCGTCATTCCATCGGGGATGCTGAAACTGGTCCTTCCTCGTGGATCCATCTGCGTCGCCGGGGTATCGCTGACCGTCTCGGACAAGTCCGAAGAGGGGTTCACCGTGACCCTTGTGCCGACCACGCTGAGGGAGACGCTCCTGGAGAAGCTCCAGGTCGGCGACAGGGTGAACATCGAAACCGACATGCTCGTTCGAAGCATGGCCGAGGCAGGTGGGGAGGGTTCGTCCTAGCCTGGAGGTGAGCCGGCAGGCAGTCCCCTGTCGGCGTCCGATCGAATCGCCTTCAGGGCATCCAGGTCAAGCGGGATGTTCTGGTTGACGCGCAGTTGCAGCCGCTCGATCGAGCCTGCCGGCAGTTCGATTGCGAAGCGTGCCGGGAAGGCGCTTTCATAGTTCTTCAACCGCGCGTTGTATGCCAGTTCGGATTCGCCCGCTTCGCGCGGAGGTTCGATCTTCATCTCGTGAAGTGCCGTGATCGTCCCACGTCCGTCGAGGAAGATCAGGTCGATGTCGACAAGGCAGTAGGCCATCCAGAAGGAGCGGTAGTCGGAGTCGGGAAAGATGAAGAGCATGCCTCCATCATCCGGAATCGTCTCCCGGTGCATGAGTCCCCGCCTGATGGAATCGTCGTCGAGTGCCAGTTCAAGCACCCAGGTCTCACCGCCGATCGCGATTTCCTGGTGAGTGGGAAGACGGGCGCCGTTGGAACAGGCCGTCATCCAGAGTGCACCCAGCAGCAGGATCAACCTGATCGAAGCCATTGGTCGTCCTCCCTTCCCATCGTGATCGGTGTCGAAGGCAGCAGATCGATTTCGAAGCCTTCACGGAAATCCTCGATCGTCATTTCTTCAGGCTCAGTGGTCAAGCCGCACCAGTGTCCAAGAAGCCCGATGATCCGTTCAGGTCGGATTCCATGAGCCCTGTAGGAGGATACCCGGGTATCTCCATGCCGCTTGGCGAGCCTGTGGCCGTCTTCTCCGAGCACGAGGGGAAGGTGCCACCACTCCGGGGGTTGCAGGCCGAGGGCTTCATACAAAAGCGTCTGCCTGGCTGCACTTGGCAGGAGATCCTCTCCACGTACGACCTGGGTCACGCCTTGCCTGGCATCGTCTATGACGACGGCCAACTGGTACGCGGGTGCATTCCGGCGGGTCCAGACGACGAAGTCGCCGGGGACCGCATGGACATCATGTCGGCTCGACCCGAGCAGATGGTCATCGATCTCCCGGATGCCCGGCTCGACCATGAACCTGAAGTTCTCGCCTGCCGGATCGAAGGGGATGGGTGTACCAGCTGTCGGTGGTCTCAGGGAAGCCGGGAACGGCGTCTCATGAACGCCTTCCTGCGGGGCGGAAGCGACGGAGGCGATGTCGGATCGACTCAGGTCGCAGGGGTAGACCCTGCCGGAACTGCAGAGTTGCTCCATGGCTTCGAGATAGGGGCCTTGATCATTCGACTGCACGAGCATGGGACCATCCCAGTCCAGCCCCAGCCACTGGAGCGTCTGCAGGCACTCGTCGACGGCGCCCTGCTTGACGCGGGGTCCGTCGAGATCCTCCATGCGCATGCAGAGCGTCCATCCGTTCTTCCGGGCGATCGCCCAATTCACCAGGAATGTCCTCGCGTTGCCCAGATGCAGTGCGCCTGTAGGAGATGGAGCCAGCCTGGACGCCTGCATGTTCATGGATTCAAGGGAACCGCCTGGGGGTGTTGACAGGAAGATGTGCAACCCTGATGGTATTGCCTCGGGCGGATCGGTGCCCGGAGGACCCCACCATGGACAAGCTTGCACAGAATGTCGTGGAGGAATGCATGGCCCGACTGCCCGAGTGGTCGCTCAGCGGTGATTCCATCCAGCGGACCTTCACGTTCGATGACTTCAACGCCGCGATCGGCTTCGTGAACTCGCTGGCGGAAATGGCCGAGTCCATGAACCACCACCCGGACATTCTCATCCGGTGGAACAAGGTGACGCTCACCCTCTCGACGCATGATGCCGGGGGACTTACGAGCAGGGATTTCGATCTTGCGGGGCGGATCGACGAGTCTACTGCTGGCTGAGCGTGTTTCGCACGATCAACGCGCGGTATTCAAGTTCATCATTGTCGGAGAGAGTCGACTGGGCCTGCTGGTTCAGGTGAGCGGGCTGCACCTGCACGAGCAGTTCGTCGATCGTCTGGATCGAGCAGTCTACGTGCCCGAGGGAAGCACCAAGCCGTACGCGGCTGAGGAGTTTCATGGCCTCGTCGACCTTCAGGAGTCTCGCCGAGCAGAGCACGCTGTAGGCCCGCTGGATCCGATCATCGAGCAGCATGCTGTTCTTCTTCATCAGGACGTTGCGAGCCGATCGTTCGTAGTCGATCAGCGCGGGAATGATGCTCTTGGAGAACTCCTCCTGTATCTCCTCCTCGGTCCGGCCGAGGGTGACCTGATTGCTGACCTGGTAGATCTGACCGGTGGACTCCGACCCTTCGCCGTAGTACCCGCGGACGACGAGGTGGAGTTCCTTCGCGGCACGCTGGACCTTGGCCAGTTCATTCGTGATCCGCAGGGCGGGGAGGTGGACCATGACTGAAAAGCGAATGCCGGTTCCGACGTTCGTCGGGCAGACGGACAGGTAGCCCCACTGGTCATGGAACGCGTAGTCGAGCTGCTGCTCGAGCAGGGCGTCGATCCGCATGAGTTGTTCGAAGGTCTCGTCGAGCCTCGATCCCCGCTGGATGACCTGGATCCTGAGGTGATCCTCCTCGTTCACCATGATGCTCATGTGTTCATCACTGGAGATGGCGACGCCACGATGGAGGCTGCTCTCGGAGTGGTGCCTGGAAATGAGGTGTCGCTCGACGAGAAGGGACCTGTCAAGCGGGGTAAGTTCATCCAGGTCCATCCAGAGCGTCTTTTCCGAGAGGGGTGCGTCAAGGAGGACCCGCTGTGCGGTCTGCATGACCAGGGCGCTCTGCATGTCCGAGGCGCGGTTGAGGAAGGGATGATCGGCGAGATTCCTCGCCAGGCGCGACCGGGTAGTCAGGACGACGTCGTTGTCGGGGATCCCGTTGTCGCCATCGATGTTCATGATCCACCGTCCCCGCCCTGGACCTCGTCCTCATCGGCCTGGACCTCGGTGCTGAGCTTGTTGAGCCGGTCGCGGAGTATCGCGGCCCGCTCGTACTGCTCGGCAGTGACGGCGGCATCCAGTTCATTCATCAGTTTCTTCGCGCGGAGTTCGAACTGGCTGGGCGTATGTTTCCTGTTGGGAACCCGGCCGATGTGACTGCTGGCCCCGTACTGGGCCTGCTCGATGAGGGAGCCGAGCGAGTCCCGGAACGCGTTGTAGCATCCGGGGCATCCGATCAGGTTCGATCGCTTGATCTGCGCAAAGGTGATGCCGCAGTCGGGGCACTCTTTCCCGGTGGACTTCGGCGACTGCCCGATGACGAATTTCGTGAGGAGCTTGTTGATCGGCTGTTGCCCGGGAATGGCGACCCCGGCTGCCTGGGCGTGTTCCAGACAGAGGTGTACTTCCTTCTTCTTGCCGTTGTTGATCGACACCTCGTGAACGACGGCGGGCTTGTTGCAGAGATCACACTTCATCGGAGAGACCCTGTCGGGGGGGGTGTTCTACGTTGCCGCGGCATCCGATTCCATCACGTGTCGTATGGCGGCGACTTCACGAAGGAGTCTCTCGGCAGCCTCGAGCGTCTGCATCGTACTGCCGTCGGACATGGCCGAAGCGGGATCGGGATGACATTCGATGAAGAGTGCGTGGACACCCGCTGCAACGGAGGCTCGTGCAAGCAGCCCGGCGCGATCGGGTCGGCCGGCTGTCACGTCGGCGCCCGCTCCGGGAAGTTGCGTCGAATGCGTCACATCGAAGCAGACGGGGACGCCCAGTTCCATCAGGTCACCGAGGCCGATGAAGTCGTTGACGAGGCGGTGATAGCCGAAGAAGGTGCCTCGCTCGGTGAGCATGGATTCCTGGCAGCCGCACGAAGAGAGTTTCTCCAGCGGGTGACTCATCTCGGCAGGGGAGAGAAACTGGCCCTTCTTCACGTTGACCGGCCGGTCGGTTTCAGCACAGGCCTGAAGCAGGTCGGTCTGCCTGCAGAGGAATGCCGGGACCTGCAGCAGTTCGGCGACCTCTGCGGCCATCGACGCCTGCTCGGGCAGGTGGACGTCGGTCGTGAGGGGCACGTCGAACTCGTCCTTGATCTTGGAGAGCATTCCAAGGCCTTCCTCGATACCCGGGCCACGATGGGAACGCATGCTCGTCCGGTTGGCCTTGTCGAAGCTGGCCTTGAAGACCAGGGGGAGCCCCAGGTCGGAACAGGTCTCCTGGAGCATTCCGGCAATTTTCCTGTTGGTCTCCATGTCTTCAAGGACACATGGGCCGGCAATGATCCCCAGGGGCATTTCCGGGCCAATTTTGACGTTTCCGATGGAGATATGGGGCTGCATGGGTACATCGTACCCACACGAAGGTTGGAAGGGGAGCACCATTATTGATGCCTTCAGCTCGATTTTCATAGAGGGATGATCCAAACCCCTCCAACATACGTAGGGAGAAGTAGATCTTCGGCTTCAGGCCTCCCCGGGTTCGCCCGATGGAAGGACTGGAAGGGCACAGGGGTGCCATACAACGTGATGTCTGGCGGATCGTGGAGGTCTTCATGACCCAGATGCCAAGAGAACCGGAAGCGTTCAGCGAATACGTACTGCGGGTCATCCGCAAGCGCGTGACCGATCGACAGGTCGAACTGATGGGGCCCATGGATCTCACCATCGGCGGTCGACACCTGGACCTGGGGAATCTCTACCGGATGGTGTCCTGCGACCGTGACAACGGTGTTGAAATCGTCGAGGACTTTCTCGATCGCCTCGCCGAGGGAGACACCATCGCGAAATCACCCATGCCCCTTTCGCTGGCAAAGACGCGGATCATGCCGCGCATCCAGCCTACCTCGATATTCGAGCATCTTGATCGCGAGCAGGTTGCACACCTGCCCTACGTCAACGATACGGTCATCGTCTACGTCATCGACATGCCTCGCATGACGGTGAGCATCACGGTCGAGCAGCTCATGCAATGGAAGATCTCAGTCGATGACCTTGACCGCTATGCACGTGAGAACCTTCTCCGGTACACGCCGGACCTGAAGATCCAGCTCGTGGACTCCGAGGACGGGGGTCGAGCCGCGATCTTCTCCGCCCACGATGGGTACGACGCGGCCCGGCTGCTGCTGGAGTCGCTTCATACCAGGCTTGCACCGGAGTTGAAGGGTGACTTCTACGTGGCGGCTCCTGCAAGGGACATGTTCGTCGCGATGTCATGCAATCCGGAGGCCTTCGTCGATCGATTGAAGAAGAAGGTCGATCGCGATTATCGTCGCCTGCCGTACCCGATCACCACCGATCTCTTCGTCGTGACCCGGGATGGTGTGGCCGGGACCATGGCCGCCTGAGCCCGGATCCGGATCAGAGGTACCATGCCGTGATCCAACACCGCCGGGACTCCGACGTGATTCTTCTCATCGACAACTACGACTCCTTCACCTGGAACCTCGTCCAGTGCATGAGCACCATTGCGACCGGTGAGACCATCGAGGTCGTCCGGAACGACCAGGTCACGGTCGAAGAAGCAAGGGCCATGGATCCCTCCTACCTGGTGATATCGCCCGGCCCGTGCACCCCGAGTGAAACCGGGGTCTGCCTGGACCTGATCAAGGCCTTCGCAGGAGAGATTCCCATGCTCGGCGTGTGCCTCGGACACCAGGCCATCGCCGACGTCCACGGCATGAAGGTCGTTCGCCACGACAAGCCAATGCATGGCAAGACGTCTCAGGTACATCATGACGGGCAGGGCATCTTCGATGGACTCGAAGATCCCTTCATCGCGACTCGATATCACTCGCTGGTCGTCGATCGTTCCACGATCCCGCCCGGGTTCACTCTCAGCGCCTGGACCGGGGACGGCGTGGTCATGGGTATCCGTTGGAACGGCCCGGAGGGTTCTGCGCCGATGGATGGGGTCCAGTTCCACCCGGAGAGTTTTCTCAGTACGAGGGGGCCCTTGCTCCTGGGCAACTTCCTTCGCCAGGGAAATGCCGCCGTCGGAAGTGCATAGATGCGGTCCGGCCGCGAGGCACGTATGATTCCTGCCATGACGACCCGAACCTTTCGAGCGAAACTCAATGAACGAGCCGGCGACATGCTCGTCCTGGCGCCGGGCGGTACCGCCTACGAACTGTCCTTCGTCGCCGGGGACGAAGTCGATGCGGAAGCCGGAGAGCGTGTCACCGGATACGTCGAAGCCAACGCCCTGGCGATCCATCCTGCAACCGCGGGCGGACGCTTCATCGAGCCCATCCAGGGCCAGCCGCGGATCGTGGCCGGGCGGGTGGTAGAAGTCGACCGTGATGGTGGCCGGGTTCTCCTGGAATCGGTCGTCCCGATGACGTTGAACGTCCATTCGCACGCCGACATGGCTCACTGCGTCGAACGATGTGAAAGCGGCGAGTTCGTCAATTGCCACGTCGAATCGGGATCGACGTTCGTTCCTTCAAGGGATGGATGACCCGCTGGATCGGCGTGCAGGAGCGCCTTACTGGGCCGCCTGCTTCATGCCCGTGATCATCGACATGTAATGGGCCCTGTTCGCCTCGACGGTGTCGTCGGGGCCGAGCAGCTTGATGAATACGGTTCCCACGGGGGCATCGATGACCGCCATCAGCATCCTGTGATCGGTCTTGTGCCAGTGACCACCCATGCCCATGTATTCACCATGGAGTTCGACGATGGTGACCGGCATCGAGTCGGCATCGAGAGTGCTGATGAGCGGCTTGGGATTTCCACCGTCGATGGTCCTGAACTGCTTCGACCATCGGCTCAGGTTCGCATCCAACGTGTTCCCCGGCGCTTCCGGGAAGTGGTTGATCACCAGTTCTGCCTGGTCTTCTCCATCACGGCCGGGAACCGTGAAGTTGGCCTTGCGCATCGTTCTCTTGGGTGGTTGCCATATCCAGGTGGCCGGTTTCGGAGCAGTCAGTCCAAGCACCGTCAGGGATGTTGGATCATCCGGGGGCGAGTCGAGGGCGCTCGTGTCGATCCTCACCTGCGATTTCCTGCCAGTGAGCAGATCGGATGTCGACTCGGCCGAGGTGCTGGCGGTCCGTTGAGCCTCTTCCTGCGGTTCATCGCAGCCGGCGGGAGCGAAGAGGAGTGAAGATCCGAGGCTTGCAGCCACGAGCAGGGATGGAAGCGGGCATTTCAACACGGCGTTTCCTTGTGCTTGGACACCAGCCGGACACCTTCGATCGTGGCCGAGTGCTCGATGGCCTTGATCATGTCGTAGATGGTCAAGGCGGCGACCGATACGGCTGAGAGCGCTTCCATTTCGACCCCGGTACGTGCGGCAGTGGCGGCCCGGGCCTCAATTCGAATCCGATCGGGGGCGATGCGTTCGAACTCCACAGCGGCATGATCCAGCGGAAGTGGATGGCACAGCGGAATGAGATCCGAGCATCGCTTTGCGGCCATGATGCCGGCGATGCGAGCAGCCCCGAGGGCTTCGCCCTTTGGAAGATCGCCGGCCTCGAGTCGATCAAGCGTTTCAGTGCCGGCGACGAGGAAACCTTCGGCGACCGCCTCGCGCCAGACCACGGGCTTGGCCGAGACATCGACCATGGCCGCCTGCCCGTGTTCATCGAGATGAGTCAACTGGTCATGCATCGTCGCTTCCATCGTAGACGACCTTGCCCCCGAGTACAGTCAACAATGCACGAGGAAGACCTGATTTCCAGTCATGCAGGAGCAGGTCCGTCGACCAACGAACGAAATCTCCACGGGCCTGGGGCCGGAGCATCCCGATGTCGCGACGATTGCATGCCAGGGCTGCGCCCGTGGTCCAGCCATGGAGCGTGGACTCGATGTCGAGTGCCTGCCCTGGATGGAAGGGAGTCCCATCTGAATCCTCGGCCGTGACGGCGGCATGGATTCCGGGCATCGGGTCGCAACTGGCCACGGGCCAGTCTGATCCGAACGCGAAGCGTGCACCGGCATCCTGGAGGTCTCTGAAGCGAAGCATCCGGTGGTCACGGTCGGGGCCAAGTGCTCGGAGGGCCACGCGAGCATCATCCGCTCGATGGAGCGGCTGCATGCTCAGCAGGGCACCGGCTGTCCTCGGCAGGTCCTCGTCTCTGACGACCTGGGCATGTTCGATGACGCATCGCCGCTCACCACGGCTTTGCTCGTGGAGGTCGAGTGCGAGGGAAACGGCTTCGTCGCCGATGGCGTGGACTGCGGTGTCCAGCCCCGCTTCATGGACCACCTGTTGCCATTCCTCCAGTCGTTTCTCCGCGGCAAGTTCAAGCCACATGCCTCGCGAGCCGGGGCTGTCGGTCCAGTCCTCGAGCATCCGCGCTGTTCGTGAACCAACGGTGCCATCAAGAAAACTCTTGCAGCCGATCACCTGCAGGCGAGCATCCTGGCTGAAGCCCTCGAGCCAGGCCAGGTCCAGTGGGAGGGTGCGATCGAGGAGTACGATCGAGATTCTCAGGTCGAGTTCATCACGAACTGGCTCGATGACCTCCCGGAGCACTTGACCGTATTCCATGGAGCGAACCGACGTGAGCCCGAGTCGAAGGCAATGTTCCTGTGCCAGGACAAGCGCCTCCTGCCGGGCTTCCACCGGGAGGGGTGGAATGGCCGGTACGAGGTACCCCCAGGCCGCGTGCTCGAGGAGCATGCCGGAGGGAGTCCCGTCATCGCGAAGGGGAGCGTCGCCACCGGCAGCGGCCAGTTCTCCGGGGGAAGGCAGATCGAGCTTCGACAGGATGGGCCCGTTGACGAGGGCTGCGTGCAGGTCCGATCTCCAGCAGGCCGTGGGGCGGTCATGGACGCATTTCAGCCAGTCCATGTCGGGAGTGGTTCCAAGGTTGGCATCCGACCATCCATTCGCGATGAGCCAGCGATCTTCCGGCAACGCCTCGTGCGCCGCGGCAAGTGCCTGTTCGAACTCCTCACGGTTGGTTACGGCGGAAAGGTCGACCTGCGAGAGGCTTTCGCCGCCAAGAAGCAGGTGCACGTGCGAATCGATGAACCCGGGCGTGATGAAATCCCCCCCGCAGTCAAGCAGGGGTTCGTCACCCGGGGCGACATCGAGTGATTCAACCAGCCCATCGCGGATGGTCATCGACGAGGCGTAGGGTCGCGCGTGATCACCCGTCCAGATGCGGGCGTTCGTCACATGCAGTGAACTCATGGAGAAACGGCCTCCCGCACGGCATCACAGAATGCCCGGATGAGGCCCGGGTCCTTCGTTCCCGGGGCGGATTCGACACCGGTGCTGACGTCAACGCCCCAGGGATCAACCTGCTTGATGATGGAGCGGACGTTCGTTGGATCGAGTCCTCCTGCGACGATCAGGGGTGTCGCCGGCATCGACTCGAGTGACTCGAGGGCGGCGTGGTCGAAGGCCATGCCACTGCCGGGAGAAGCCGCATCGACGAGAAGCCGTTCCACGTCATCACATTGATCCCATCGTGCAACAGCCTCGAGATCGAAGGAGAACCCCCTGACGATCGGCCCCTCGTACGTCGAGAGGCTGGCTTCGTCCTCCTGCCCGTGGAACTGGATCCAGCGTGGAGCCCACCGTGCCAGCAGGGCGGGGTCGTCGTCGACGACCACTCCGATCGGGACGACCGAGGATGGCAGGGCGGACGCCAATGCAAGAGCGTCCTCGATGGAGATTGTGCGGGGCGAGTCCTGGGCGAGGACGAAACCGACCGCGTCGGCTCCGGCCTCGACGGCGACCTCGATCATCTCGATGTCGCGAAGGCCGCAGATCTTGATCCTCGTGCCGGGGTCTCGGGTATCGGTCCAGGAGCAGTTCATGGCGTCGGCTCGGTTCCAGTGCCTTGCAGTTCATCCAGGAGTGTCTGCGCAAGGGCTCGTTGCTGCACGTCCTGGAGTTGCTTCAGGGCCTTCTCGAGAAGTGGCTTTGCGTCATCAGGTCGTTGCAGGTTCCGAGCGTACAGCATCCCGAGCATGAGTTCGACTTCCTGCATCTGTGACGAACCAGGGTAGTTGGCGAGCACCCGTTCGTAGGCCGTCGCGGCTTCGGCACGATGGCCCGCTGCCAGGAGACGATTCGCCAGTTCGAGTTGTTCTTCCTCGGGCAGGCTTCCCTCGGGCAGTTCATCGACGTAGTCCCTCCAGGCCTCGGCCGCCCCCGTCCAGTCCTGGTCCCGGATGTGTTTCCTCAGCCGGGCACGGAGGCCGGCGGACTCGTCGCGGTGTTCAACGGGGAGCTCGCGTGCAGGGATGGCCCCGGAGGGAGCTTCGGCGGAGGTGACCACGCGTTTCCATTCCGCTCGCCGCTTCTTCTGTCTGAGGATGTACAGCATGTCGAAGTCGTCGGACTTGATGACCCTCGTTGCAAGGAGGACCAGTGCCAGGAGGAAGCCGTAGAGGTATCCGGCGAGGTGGGCGATGTACGCCACGGAACTGTCGCTCGGGGCGACCCATCCGATGAAGTCGATGAAGACGTAGAACCCCACGACCCACAGGCTGCCGACTTCGAAGATGCCGATGATGAAGAACAGGATCAGGAGCCTGATGCGACTTCTCGGGAAGAGGGCGATGAACCCCCCGATCAGTGCACAGACCGAGCCGCTTGCTCCGATGACGGGCGCAGCGGTATCCATCATGTGGGCTCCGCCTGCAACGGCACCTCCCATGAGGTAGAAGGCCAGGAAACTCATGTGGCCGAGGCGGTCATTCAGCGCGACGCCGAAGATCCACAGGCCGACCATGTTGAACACGAGATGCAGGATGTCCGAGGGGCTGTGTGCAAACTGGTAGGTCACGAGGGAGAAGACGTTGAAATCAGTCCGTGACAACTGCATCCATCGCGTCAGGGCCTCGAAGGAGCCCACCCCCAGCACATCGGAAGCCAGCCCGAGCAGATAGATGAGCATGTTGAGGACGATCAGGACCTCGACGACCCTGGGTCTTCGGCGTACGGGACGATCTGTTCCGATGGGGATGAACACGGCAGGACAGTGTAGGCATCCGCGAAGGGGGCATCAGGAAGTCCCACTCGTTGCCGAACGCATCATGTGGCTCTACAATGGCGGAACACGCTTCGTGGTGGGACCTTGGCCATCCACCTTCCGTGGTTCGGCCTGCTTCCGAGGGTGGAAGCCGGAGCGTGAAGAAAACCAGGGAAGACCAATGCCGGGCCATGTCCTTGCCGAGGAAACGCGATCGATGCCAGAAGCACCTGCCATGCATATCGACAAGGGACTCGACAACACCATCATCGGTGAATCGAGGAAGTCGTTCATCGACGGCCAGGCCGGGATCCTCGAGTACGTCGGCATCGACATAGACGACCTGGCACGAACCTCCACGTTCGAGGAGGTCGTTTTCCTTCTCTGGAACGATCGCCTGCCGACCGCTGCCGAACTGGAATCCTTCGAGACCGAACTTCGGGCCGAGTATTCCCTCTCCAGCGAGATGGTGGGAATGCTCAAGTCGATCCCGCATGATGCATCGCCGATGCACGTACTTCGGTCGATGGTCTCCTCGCTTGCACTGGAAGATCCGGAATGCAACGACCAGTCGCTCGAATCCGAGCGCCGAAAGGCCATCCGGGTGCTTTCGAAGACGCCCGCGATCATCGCCGGTTTCGATCGATGTCGACGAGGCCTCGAGCTCATCGATCCCGATCCGAGCCTGAACATGGCGACGAATTTCCTCTGGATGCTCAACGGGGAGATGCCCGGAGAGGCCAGTGCACGGGCCATCGATGTCTGCCTGATTCTTCACGCGGACCACGGCATCAACGCCTCGACGTTCGCCGCGATGGTGACGATCGCGACCCAGAGCGACATGTACTCGGCCCTGACCTCGGCGGTCGGGACCCTTCGAGGTCCTCTGCATGGCGGTGCCAACGAGCGCGTGATGCACATGCTCCAGTCCATCGGCGGGCACGACGAGGTCGAGTCCTTCGTGATGAACTCGCTGGAGAACAAGACCAGGATCATGGGCTTTGGCCATCGCGTCTACAAGGCTCTCGACCCGAGGGCGAAGTATCTCAAGACGTTTGCCGAGCAGATCGCCGAGGAAACCGGGAACACGGATCTCTACGTGCTCAGCACCCGGATCCAGGACATCATGGACCGCGAAGTCGGTGCCAAGGGGATCTACCCGAATGTCGACTTCTACTCGGCGACGACCTACTTCTCGCTGGGCCTGGCGATCGACCTGTTCACGCCGGTCTTCGCCATGAGCCGCAACGCCGGCTGGGCGGCGCACTCGCTCGAGCAGCATCAGGACAACCGGCTGATCCGACCACGATGCCAGTACATGGGCGAGCACGGCGTCGAGTACGTTCACATCGACAAACGCTGAGTTGCAGCTCCGGATCTACTGCTCGTAGAGCAGGACGCGGTCGTGTATGAGCATGACGATGTCGTGCGCTCCGTCACCGGTCAGGTCAGTGATGATCGCCTGGCTGGGCTGGTACTCACGGCCATCGCCTCGGCCGAAGAGCCTCGACTCGTAGATCTTGAAGTTGGTCACGTGGTGCATTGCGGCATCGTGGCCGAACGTGAAGAGTTCCATCATCTGTTCGCCCGAATCGATCGCGATCATGTCGCCATAGCCGTCGGCATTGATGTCGCCGACGTAGAGGGCGTAGTGAAGCCGTCGCTCCTCGTCGGTCCGCCATGAATCGACCTCTTCGAGTTCCTGTCGAAGACCGCCGAGTCGAATGACGGCGAATCCATCGTTTCCGAAACTCAGGATGCTCTCTTCCCGGTCACCGGTGAAGGAGCCGGCCTTGATCGGGCCGAGGGGGAACCCGCGGACGGTCAGGGATTCGGTTTCGTTCCAGGTGCCGTTCTCGTCGGCGTCGAAGACCACGAGCCTGTTGTTTTCATCATCGGCCGCGATGATTCTTCGCCCGAGCGTCGCCAGCGAGACGAGTTTCGAGTCGGGATCCTTCGTATTGACCTGTGAGACGACCTGCCAGCCGGGACTGCTGCCATCGGTCGGCTCATCCTCGTAGCGAACGGCTCGGACATGGTTCGAGTCGGCGATCAGCAGTTCATTCCTGCCATCTCCATCGATGTCGAAGACGGTCGTGTTGTCCGAGGCCGCCTTTGCGACCAGCCCGAACTGCCCCATGTCGTCCTTTTCCATCTTGGTGAAGGAACTGGCGCCTGTTTCCTCGTCGGCACCGGCATGAAGCATGATCATCGGCTTCTCACGCGTGAACAGCAGCAGGTCCGTCCGGGAGTCCTGGTCGGCATCGACTGCCATCACGGTGTCGGGGGCCCTGCTCATGGCGCCCAGTTCGATGGTCTCCTTCGAACCGTCCATGCTGATGAGGTCGACGAGGTACTCTCGCTTCTCGTTGGCGATCACGGCCAGTTTCGGCCCATCCTCGAGTTCGACGAGGTTCATCGCCACCGGCGTGTACCCGTCGGAGATGGCCATGGGGCGGGGGAACTCGACCGCCCCGTTCCGGATCGTCGATCGACCGACGACTCCTTCTTCCTCGGAAAGGACGAATATCTCGGCCGTTCCATCTCCATCGACATCCGACGCGGCGACGTAACCGACCTTCGAGAGCGTGGGGAAGGAATCACTGGCCTGCAATCCCTGGCCGTCGGCCTGCCTGTAGACGACCAGTGAACTCGACCTGGTATCGGTCGCGACCAGGTCCTCCAGCCCGTCGCCATCGATGTCCGCGACGACCTGGGTTCGATCCCTGTTCCCCGGATCATCGAACGACTGGACGACGAAGGAGGCGTCGCGGTTGCCGCTGTTCTCCACGAGGTTCGACGAGAGGCTGTAGAGCACGATGCGCTTCGAGGCACGCTCGATCACGCCGATTCTCGCTGCTGGTTCACCGGGCAGTTCGACGGCCTCGAAGACGATGATCGGCGGCATCTCGAAGATCACCTGGGCCCCGAGTTCACGCTGTCCGTCGTGTTCCTGTCCGAACCAGATGCGGACCGGTGCGCTGTCGTCGGGAACGATGCCGGCGATGTCCACCAGGCCGTCGCCGTTGTAGTCTGCCGGAACGATTCCCCTGATGGCCTGTCCCGCGGACAGGGTCAGGGGTGTGCCAAGGTCATCGCCTTCCAGGGGCCAGGCCATGATCTTTCCCTCGACGATGCTCAGGAGGTCCGGTTCGCTTGAGCCCAGGACGTTCGACAGGACGAAGGCTCCTTGCGTCGCCTCGAGTCCCTGAACCGTGTGGATTCGGCTTCTCGTGAACTCTTCAGGTGCATCCTGTTCAAGAGCGACGATCCTGTTGCGAGCGGCGTAGAGGATGTCCAGGTCGCCATCTCGATCGAGATCGATCGTTCGGAAGGCCCGCGCGGCGTCGGCCAGGGGGATGGACTCGCGGCGGTATCGCCAGTGGTCGGGCAGTTCGTTGACACGACTCGGGGGTTCGATGTCTTCCGGGTCCGGATCCTGCTTCTGGTAGAGGACATCGATCCGGCTGTCCTTGTTGTTCACGATCAGAAGGTCCTCGAGCCCGTCGCCATTCAGGTCTGCGGCCAGCATCGGCCCCGGGTCATCACCGATCTTGATGACGTCATGCGAGGAGAATCCAAAGTAGTCGGAAAGCGAGGTTTCCATGCCGTCCTGCGCCATGACAGGCCCTCCGGCGAGGAGGCAGACCAGGACGGTGGGGGCCAGTTGGACGGGATGCGGCATCCTTCAATCTCCTTGCCATGAGGGTGGTCCGGCATGGTATCCGCGAAGGGTGGTTTGTGGCAGGAGGGGGGCAACTTCTCCCTTCCTTCCTCCTATACTGGCCTGTTCACCAATCCCCCTGGAGACCACCATGTCGACTTTCCGCCTGTCCTCGGCCACACTCCTTGCGCTGCTCCTGGTTGGACCGTCCATTGCGGACACGGTCATTCTCAGCGATGGGAAGGAACTGGAAGGGACGATCCTCAAGCAGAACGAGACGACGCTCTGGCTGGATATCGGGCCGAAGGTGATCGAGCTGGACAACAACGATGTCAAGGACGTGATCGAATCAGGGGATGAGGAGGTCAAGGTCGTTCGTGAATCCCTCTTTCACACGGTGGAGGATCCTCGCGAGTTGAGTCCGAAGCTGCAGGCACAGCGTGTCTCCTCGAGCGTGATCAAGGTCCGGACGCCGGGCGCAATCGGTTCCGGCGTCATCATCAACGAGGAAGGCTACGCCATCACGAATGCCCACGTGATCCAGGGAGAGCAGGACCTGCGGTCGATCATCTGGGTCCCCCAGCCCGATGGCACCAAGCAGCGAACGACCGTGGAGGATGTCGAGATAATCGCGGTCAACAATCACCTCGACCTTGCGCTGCTGAAGATGAATCA
>PBMX01000023.1 GCA_002722935.1 Phycisphaerae bacterium
AAGCAGTTGTGGCGTGCGGGCATCGGTGCCGACGCTATTCATGGGAACAAGTCTCAGAATGCACGTTTCAGGGCGCTCGATGCATTCAGATCCGGTGAGAAGCCAATCCTGGTGGCAACCGACATCGCTTCTCGCGGCATCGATGTCGATGACATCACGCATGTCATCAACTACGACGTTCCCGAGGATCCCGAGGTCTACGTTCACCGGATCGGCCGGACCGCTCGCAAGGGAATGAAGGGCAAGGCGATCATGTTCGTCACGCCCGATCAGGCCGACCTGCTCTCGAACATCGAGAAACTCACGAACGTCGAGATACACCAGGAGCGATACGACGGCTTCAAGCCCGGGCCTGAGCCGCGTCGCATCGTCGAGGAACGCGAAAAGGCCGAAGCCCAGCGCGAAGCAGCCAGGAAGGGCAAGGGACGCGTCGTCGACTCCGTACCTGATAAAGAGCAGGAAGTGGATGCGACGAAGTTCCCCGGTGGCATCGTCCCCAAGGCCCTCCCGAAGAAACGGCTCGGCGGACGCATACGAACACGCAGGTCCTGAGCCCCACCGTGGCCGAGATCATCCTCCATCCAGAGGTCGAATCGGCGTTGCTCGCAGCTACCCCGATCGTACTCCTGGAATCAGCGGTGCTCACCGCAGGCATGCCTGACGCACCATGGCGGGAGAACTGGGAAATCGATGCGCTTGAAGTCGCCGTTCCAGGCTGGAACAGAACGGAATCCCTTGCATTGGAACTGGGTCGACGGATGGAATCGACCGTTCGAGAGCATGGGGCCGTTCCATGTACGACAGCCGTCATCGACGGGAACCTGCACCTTGGTCTCGATGAAGGCTCGCTTGAAACACTCATCAAGCGCGGCCACGGGGCGAAGGCGAGCATGACCTCCATGTCCCATTGCATGCAGGCGGGAGGATGCGCCGGAACGACCGTGTCGGGAGCGTTGCTGGCATGCAGGATCCTGAACAACTCCCTCGACCGTGATTCGAACTGGGTGCCGACGCTGGCGACCGGTGGCATCGGCGGCGTGCACCGCCATTGGCAGGACTGCCCGGATGTGTCCGTGGATCTCCATGCCATGGCGACGACGCGAGCATGCATCGTCGCATCGGGTTCCAAGTCGATTCTCGACACGTCCGCAACACTCGAAGTCCTTGAATCAAGTGGAGTCCCCGTACTGGGATGGAAGACGGGGCGATGGCCGGCATTCATCACGAAGACCCCCGTTGATGCACCATGCATCACACGTGTCGAGGATGCGGCGGAAGTCAAACGCACCTGTTCGACGCAATGGGATGTGCTTGATCTGGATGCCTCGATTCTTCTCGCCAATCCCCTCGATGATTCGCTGGCATTGGAGTCCGCCCTGCATGATGAGCATGCCGCTGCCGGGGAAGACGCGGCAACGGAACGTGGTGCATCTGGAATCGATCGAACCCCGTTCCTCCTGGGCTACATGGCCGATGCGACGAAGGGACGATCGGTGGCCGCGAATCTGGCGCTGCTCCTGGATAATGCAACCCGGGCGGCGGAGATCTCCTGCCTGCTGGCGGGTCCGCACCTTGCGTGATACCGAGCCTTGACACCCCCCCACCGGGCTGTTCTACTCTGCTTGTGGGAACGGGTCGCTCACCTCGGGCTGACTCGGCTCCGCATCAATCAGTGACATGCCAGAACACGTTCCTGGATTCACGGCGGATCCTGCAGGCCTGCACAGTGCGGTCGGCAGCGAAGTCGAAACATCACGAGACTCTGAATGAGTACGACCTGCACAGGCATCCTTGAATGGCTTTCCGCCACCGAGTGTCGAATTCGACAGTTCGACAACGGGATCGTGAAGGACAGCAACGATCCCCTCGTCCCACCGCAGATCTCGGAACAGTACAGCCTCAGACCGGGCCAGGAGATCACCGCCACGGTTGTCGAGAAACGGCCTCGTCGACGATCCGGCCGAAAACGTGGTGCCCCGCGCCCCGTCGTGGAATCGGTGCTGTCGATCGAGGGACTCGACCCGGAGCAAGCCATCGAGTGCGCCGCGTTCGAGGACATCACCGCCATCGATCCCCAGCCGAGGCTTTCGCTGGAACACCCCGGCTGCCCCCCTGCCTGCAGGCTCATCGACCTCTTCTGTCCACTGGGCTATGGAACGAGGGGACTCATCGTGGCCCCACCCAAGGCCGGCAAGACGATCCTGCTCCAGAACATCGCCTCGGGCATCAAGATCAATCATCCGGAAGTCGAACTGGTCGCCCTGCTGATCGACGAGCGGCCCGAAGAAGTCACGGACTTCCGCCGGAACGTGCCTGCCCACGTGCTTGCCTCCTCGAATGACCAGGACATCGACCGTCACATCGAACTTGGAATGCTGGCCATCGACAGGGCCAAGCGCATGCTCGAGACCGGCCATGACGTCGTCGTGCTCCTGGATTCGCTCACCCGGCTCGGTCGCGCATTCAACAACTCGAGGACCTATGCCAACAGCGGCCGCACAATGACCGGAGGGCTTGATTCAAAGGCCCTCGAGATTCCCAAGCAGCTCTTCGGATCCGCTCGAAATGCGGAAGGTGGCGGGTCATTGACCATCATCGCCACGTGTCTCGTCGATACGGGTTCCAGGGCCGATCAGATCATCTACGAGGAGTTCAAGGGCACGGGAAACATGGAACTCATCCTTGACCGCTCCATTTCCGAACTTCGGCTCTTCCCCGCGATCAACCTCGCCGCCTCGGGAACCAGGAAGGAAGACCTCCTGATGCCCGAGCAGGAACTGAAGACCGTCACGGCCCTTCGCAGGCGCTTGATCAACATGAAGCCACCGACCCAGATCGAGCAATTGCTCGGCGCCCTGCAACGATTTGAGACCAACGAGGACCTGGTCAAGGGGTAAGACCATGGCACGTTCAGGCCATGCAAAGGCGATTGCCACGATGCTCTATTCAGGAGACCTGAACGGAGCTCTCGCGGCATGTGAAGACACGCTCCAAGGGCATCCCAACGATGACGAGGTGCTTGCGCTCCAGGGACAGGTACTCGCTCAACTCCGTCGAAGAGACGAGGCCATGGCCAGCCTCATGAAGGCAATACGGCTTGAACCCAAGCGGCCCGAATACACCACCCTGCTGGGCGAGTTGTACATGAACAGCGGTCGGTACCGTGATGCACTGGTGCAGTACGACAAGGCGATCAAGGCCCATCCCCTGTATGACCCGGCATGGGCTGGGAAGGCTTCGACCTATCTTCGAATGGGCAAAGCCGACAAGGCTCGCAAGGTGATCCAGCAACGAGTCGATTCGGGGAACATCAGCCCCCCGATAGCCGTGCTCCATGCACGTGTCCTGGTGAAAGTGGGCGAAACCGAAGCTGCGGTTGACAGCCTGCACCCCTACCTGAATGACACGTCTCTCCCGATTGAAAACCAGCGGAGCATCTGGTTTGCTCTCGGGAGCGCCCATGAGAAGGCCGGGAAACTCCCCGCAGCGTTCGAGGCCTACGCTCATGCCAACGGACTGATAGGGCCACGCTGGGATGCAGAGATGCAGAATCGCCTCCACGATCTCACCGCAGCACGGTGCAGTGCAACAGACCTGCAGTCGTGTGCCCAATCCGAGGTCGATGGGACAGGCATGGTCTTCATCGTCGGACTTCCCAGGTGCGGATCGACACTGACGGAGCAGATCCTGCACAGTCATCCCGCCGCCCATGGCATTGGGGAATCCGAGCTGCTCCCGATCATCGCTGCTCGATTCCAGGAAGCCACTGATGATGGAGCCCCGGGTCCGATGATCATGAAGGACCTCGATGCAGCCATGCTCTCAGCGGCAGCGACCGAATACATCGACAAGACCACCGTCAACTCGGGAGACGCCACCAGGATCATCGACAAGCAGCTTGGCAACTACCTCTACCTGGGATTCATCCAGAAGACGTTACCCGGGGCACGGATCATCCATTGCAGGAGGAACCCGATGGACCTCTGCCTCTCCGCCTGGACCAGGCAATTCCCGCCCGGCACGAATGCGTGGGCTGACGGACTGGATTCGGCAGGCGAACTCTACTGCATGTACGAGCACCTCATGGAGCACTGGAGGAACACGTTGTCGATTCCGATGCTGGAACTCCGGTACGAGGATCTCGTCCAGGACACGGAGGCCCACTCGAGAAGGATCATCGAGTTCTGCGGCCTGGAGTGGGACCCGGCATGCCTGAGGTTCTGGGAGAACAAGAGAACGGTCCTGACGATGAGCAGCGACCAGGTGCGACAACCGATCTACGATTCGGCCCGGAATCGACATCAAGCCTGGGGCGATCTCCTTGCACCACTCGCCGATGCCCTCGGCGGGACAATCGAACGTTACGGTTCCTGACTGCAACTGCAGGTGAAGCAAAAGAAGTCGCCCCGGCCGAAGCCGGGGCGATCGTGTGTGTGTGTGTGTTACGGTGCGACTGCAGGTCTACAAGACCCAGTCGCGGAGCAGGCTATGCCTGCTCAGGCGCGGCGTCTACGACGGCCAGCAATGCCAGCGAGACCCAGCAGGGCGAGTGCGCCCGGTGCTGGAAGCCACTGGTCAAGTGCTTCCCACGTATTGCCGTCCGCGTCCTTGCCCTGGAAACTGAGGTTGCCATAGAGGTCATCTTCACCTCCTGCAAGCGTCAGTTGAGCAATGAGGACTCGACCACCAACTTCTTCACCCTGAGCATCGTCAGGAGTGATGTACCACGAACCATTGTCCGTGGTGACTTCGTCACCGAAGCCGCTGAAGTCGACACCCTGCTGTGAAAGGACATTCCCGGTCATGTTGTCAAGACCGATCGTGACCCAACTGTCGTAGGCAAGACTTGTGAATACCGCGATAAGATCGGCATTCAATGTCGAAGCCATGTCGACACCCCACATGGGTGTGTGGTAGAGACCATTGCCTCCAAGAACAAGCGGATTCGCCGAGCTGCCATAGACAGCATCGAGACGCGCACCTGCGTCAAGGTCCACGTAGATACGGTACGTGTTGCCATGCGCGGAAGTAGCATGCAATTCAGCTGACATACCTTGGTATGCAGCAGTTGCAGTACCCGCGAGGAGCAACATACCGACTCCGGAACCAACCGAAATCATTCTGTTCATGAGGTATTCTCCTCCCTACTCTGTACAGATTAGTGGTGAGCAGTCCTTCTCGAACTGAAGGTCTTGTACCAGCCATGTGCGCCACCGCCTGCACACCAGCACGGCGGACCGGTACCGCCTCCAACATTTTCTTCCACGCTCCAAGTTATCCGTGCAGCCCACAACGTCAATAGATAAGTCGATATTCAGTGGTGAATTACATGAACCCGGAGAACCCCCTTTTTACAGGCGTTATCGCGGTCGGAGGACTTTCACGTATTCAAATCAAGGCATATGCCATGTGCTTCATGCATTGATGGAAGAGCCCGCGCAACCAAGGGCCCTGCAGACATCATGAAGGTCGATTTCATAAAAGAAACCGCCCTGGGACATGCCCAGGGCGGTTCGTGTGTGCGGTTGGAAGGACCGGCATCCCAACGAGGGACCTCGATCCACGTTCTTTAGTTTCGGTCAGGGACTCAAAGCCCCTTCCCATACCTCAGCAAGGACTCAGGCGCGTCGGCGACGACGGCCTGCAATGCCTGCCAATCCCAGGAGGGCAAGTGCCCCAGGGGCCGGGAGCCACTGGTCCGTGGCACCCCAGTTGCTTCCGTCGGCGAGCTTGCCCTGGAAGTTGAGGTTGCCATACAGATCAGCTTCTGATCCACCACCGGAAATGGTCAGTTGTGCAATCAATACCCGGCCACCGACTTCTTCACCCTGAGCATCGTCAGGAGTGATGTACCACGAACCATTGTCCGTGGTGACTTCGTCACCGAAGTTGCTGAAGTTGACACCCTGCTGTGCAAGGACATTCCCGGTCTGATCCTCAAGACCGATCGTGACCCAACTGTCATAGGCAAGACTTGTGAATACCGCGATAAGTGCAGGATTCAAGGTCGAAGCCATGTCGACACCAAAACTGGGTGTGTGATAGAGACCATTGCCTCCAAGAACGAGGCCATTTGCACTCGATCCATAGACGGCGTCAAGCCGATCTCCCGCGTCAAGTTCCACATAGATTCGGTACGTGTTGCCGTATGCCGAAGTAGCGTGCAGATCCGCCGACATACCCTGGTATGCAGCAGACGCAGTACCCGCAAGAAGCAGCAGCCCGACTCCGGAACCACATATGTATTTGGTCTTCATTGACCGTCTCCTCTTCACTAGAAACTGCAGTTATGTGCGAGGTTCTTCTCTCGGAGGTGTCAGCCGATCGGGTCACCACCAGGTTCGCACTGGCCAGCGGATCACACGATCACACCTCATCGCTTCCGGTAGTGAAGATACCCCGGTAAACAGCCCGGTCAAGCCGATGACGACATACAACTGGAACTAGGGACGCAATTTACGATCCGAGATCAAAATTGGCTTGTAACGACCTCACAGGGCCATTTTTATCTTGCTTTGAATGTGATATTCCTGTGGATGAAAGGTGCAATTCCGGTGAACTGGCCGCGGTTCATCCGCCACTCCCATCGGGGCCCTTGGAGCCTGGAAGGCCGAGATGAAAAAGACATCGCCCCGGCCAGGAAGGCCGGGGCGATGCAATGCTTCGTATTGAAGCTGATGACTCCCCTTGGGAAGTCACCGCGTATCACACTCAAGCGCGACGTCGACGACGTCCTGCGATACCGGCAAGACCCAGAAGGGCCAGGGCACCGGGTGCTGGGAGTGCGAACTCGTAGGAAACGCTTTCAGCGGTCCAGTTGCTTCCATCGGCGAGCTTACCCTGCATGCTGATGGTTCCAACAAGCTTGGAATCATAGTCCATGCTGGTGAACTGCGCGATGAGAACGCGTCCGCCGACTTCCTCGCCCTGGGCATCATCCGGGGTGACGTAGAAAGAACCATCGCTGGTGCTTACTTCGTCGGCACCGAAGTTCATGCCGATGGAGGAAAGTGCGTTTCCAACCTGGTCCTCGAGACCGATCGTGACCCAGCTGTCATAGACGAGGCTGGGGAACGCGGCGTAGAGAGCCGGGTTGATCGCCGTGGTGGTATCACCACCAAAGGCATTCTGGTAAAGCGAACTGGTCGTACCCATGGTCAATGGGTTTGAACCATTGCCGTAGACCGCGTCAAGACGGTTGCCGGCACCGAGGTCCGCATAGATCCGTGCTGTCCAATGGGGAGGAGCACCATCGACACCGTCAACAGCGACGATGTCGTAGCTCAGGCCATTGAAACCGGCACTTGCAGTCGAGGCCAAGAGCATTGCAGCTCCGCCAGCCAAGACCGAAAAATGCTTCACATTCATGGTAGTTACCTTTCTCTTCTCAACATCGAACCTTGGATCCAAAGTGCTACCCACCCACATACTTCCTGCTCTCGAGTTGAGACTCGCCCCTTCCAGGGTCCGCCTCGCAGAAGCATCTGCTTCAAGCCAGCGACCGGTTCGTCCAAAAGCCGCTTGCCGTCCCACAAAACCAGCTGGGTAGTGTTGTGAACAGATCATTAAACGTGTTGTCACAGGAGTTTGCAAGCCCAATTACGCAATCTATTGCCCGCAATCTCCAACTGGAAATTACCCCTCAGCAAGGCCGAGTCAAGACGTTATTCCAGAGGTTGAGCCTAATTTCTTGCACTGAATCGCCGTTCAAAGGCCCTACAAGCCGGATAACCGGTACATGAGGAAGGCCATGGTTGCCCCTCAAAAGGCCTTGGAAGGAGTGAAATCAGTGATTGGCTCCTTCGAAACGAGGCCACCACGGAGTAGCCGGGGAGCGGAACCTTCGATCCTGACCGGAAGAATCTGGCCGAGGTAGTGCCCTGGGTCATGCCCCTCCGGGGCGTCGAATACGGTGATCAGGTCACCCATCGTCCTGCCGGACAACTGCATACGGGGCTGTTCCCAACCCAGTTCAACCTTGCCCCGAGTTCGTTCCTGGTGGGGACTGACCCGCTCGACGAAAACATCCATGGTCCGACCGACGTACCCGGCATGGACCTCCGCACTGACCTCACCCTGTACGGCAAGCAGTTCATTGCATCGCCTTCGCTTGACCGGCTCCGGTACATCGTCATTGAAACGACGTAGTGCGACCGTGCCGGGACGAGGTGAATACTTGAAGACGAAGTTGTTCTTGAAGGGGACGCGTCGTACGAGATCGCAGGTTTCCTGGAAATCCTGCTCTGTCTCACCCGGGAAACCCACGATGAGGTCACCGGCAATCGACGCATCCGGAAGACGTTCAAGCACCCGATCAACGAATCGGAGGTAGGTATCCACGTCGTATCCGCGGTTCATGTCGTGGAGGATCCTGTCGGATCCCGATTGCGCCGGTACATGGAGATATGGACAGATCCTCGGCGATGAAGACATGACCTCGAGGACATCGTCACCGAAATCCCGGGGGTAACTCGTGACGAAGCGAAGACGAAGGATCCCTGGTACTTCCTCGTGGATCCGCCTGAGAAGTCCGGCGAATGTCGTGACTTCATGTCCAACTGGAGTCTCCAGCGAATTGCCTGTAACGGCCGCCCCGACCTGCGGACGTTCTCGGCCATCCTCTCCGATCGCCATTCCATGGACGTATCGATAGTGGTTGACGGTCTGGCCAAGCAGGGTCACTTCGACGACACCCTGGTCCACGAGACGGCGGCATTCCTCCACGATTGCATCAGGCGAACGGTGTACTTCGGCGCCACGTGTCGCGGGAACCACACAGTACGTGCAGAACTTGTTGCATCCCCTCGTGATGCGGACATAGGCCGAACGACCCCCGGCGGCCGCTCCATCGGGATCGAAGGCCCGTGAAAGATCAAGCGATTCGAGGCTGTCCTCCGCGGCCGCGAGCGTCGTCGTCCGCCTCGCGGTGTTTCCCTGGAGGGCGACGCGTTCTTCCCGCTGCACACCCTCGACGCGCATCGCGTTGTCCAGGAGCATCGGAACGCTGTCGAGATCCCCGGGTCCACAGATGAAATCAACCTGCGGAACCCGTTCAAGGAGATCGGGACCTTCCCGTTCGGCCATGCACCCGAGCACGCCGATGATGACATCCCGTCCCTCGTCCCGTTCCCGTGCAAGGAGTCCGAGACGACTGAGGACCTTGTTCTCAGCCTGTTGTCTTACGGAACACGTGTTGTAGAGAATGATCCCCGCCTCCGAGGCATCGGGCGTGAATCGATATCCCATCGCCATGAGATGGCCGCGAACAAGTTCACTGTCCAACTCGTTCATCTGGCACCCGAAAGTTTCCAGGTACACCAGGATCCCCACGGGGTCGCGTGCTGTCACTGTCAGTTCAACCATGCAGAATCGCCATGGTATCGCTGATTCGGCCGGAAGGGATGATTCCGGTCCGAGAACAAGGCGGTTGAACCGTTCGTATCGGGGGTGGTTCGATTTGAAACGATCCCGCTGCATCCCCGCTGCGTAGCAGGTCGATGAAGAAGTACGAGTTCAATCATCCCCCCGCCGAGAACATCCCCATGGTTCGAAACTGGACCCGCATCATGCAACTGTGCATCGCCCTCTTGCTGGCGATGGTGGTCGGCGTGAATATCGGGGGATGCACCCAGCGGCAGATCGCCGGCAGGGCGCCCACCGCCCCCGCCCTGGAACCGGTCAGTACCCGGGTGTATTCCGTGCGGCTGGGCACGATTGAATCGCCCCTCGATCGAACCGGCACGATCACATACGACTCCGAGGTCCTTGACGGGTCCATGGTTCCCACGCCTCGGGATTGAACCCCGGGGTCTTCGTGGAAAGAATGGAACTGTCGCACAGCGCTCGTCGATATCCATTTCATGCTACGTCCAGGACAGGCACTGCTGCTGCTGCTCGTGAGCCTTCTCGCCATCGGGGTCGTTGGCGTTCAATCGGCAGGAGTGCGGGTCGCCAGCGGCGCACAACTGGATTTCTCCTCGCTCCTGGTCTCGAGGACAACCTTTCTGGCACTGCTGGCAGTCATCGCGGCATGGGGAGCTTCCAGAACACCTGTCCGGGAACTCGCCCGTGGCAGCACGGGCCGATGGCTTGCGCCGACCCTTCTCTGCATCTCCATCGCACTCCTGGTTCTCGTTCATGTCCCGGGGCTTGGACGTGAAGTCAACGGTGCCAGTCGGTGGATCAGTTTCGGCAGTTTCAGTTTCCAGCCCAGCGAGATCGCCAAGTGGAGCCTGATCCTGGTACTCGCCTGGCACGTCGCACGCAACGCGGCATCACTTGAACAGTTTCGAAGGGGCTTCCTTCCCGGGCTCGGACTCATTCTCCTGCTCGTGCTGCCGGTGGTCCTGGAGGACCTGGGCACCGCGGTCCTCATGCTGGCCATCGGCGTGCTCCTCCTGCTTGCAGCAGGGTGTCGCATCGTGCATGCACTCTGCCTCCTTCCAGTGGGGGTCTGCGGTTTCATCGCGGCCGTCCTGGTGAGCCCGTACAGGATCGATCGACTCCAGGCATTCATGGATCCATATGCGGATCCACAGGGAACCGGTTACCACATACTCCAGTCGATGGCGGCCATCTCCAGTGGCGGTCTCACCGGTCGAGGGCTCGGCAACAGCGTCCAGAAGCACGGGTACCTTCCGGAAGACACGACGGACTTCATCTTCGCCATCCTCAGTGAGGAACTCGGCATCGTGGGCGTACTTGTCGTGATCTGCCTCTACGTGCTTCTGCTTGTCATCGGGCTCTCCGTCCTTCGCAGGGCTGCAACCATCTTCGAGAAGACCCTGGTCCTCGGTGTCACGCTGACGATCGGACTGCAGGCGCTCATGAACATCATGGTCGTCACAGGCATGGCACCCACGAAGGGCATCGCCCTGCCACTGCTGTCATCAGGTGGAACCGGCTGGATCCTGACCGGAGCCGGCATCGGTCTGATCATCGCCGTGGACCGCGCAGCGACACGGGATGAAGCGGGAACACCGGCCCTGTCGACGATGGACTGCGCACTGCCACGATGAGCATGACCATTCTCTTTGCAGGTGGCGGCTCAGGTGGACATCTCAGTCCTGGACTTGCCATCGCCGAACGACTGGCGGAGCAGTCGCCGGAAACGATCTGTCGTTTCGCATGCTCCGATCGCGACATAGACCGCACCATGCTCGAGGAAGCCGGTGTCGATTTCATGGCGCTGCCGGCGCGCGGACTGTCGATGACACCTCGCGGAATCTTCAGGTGGTGGAAGGGATACCGCCGCACCGTGATGCCCATGCGCGAGGTGTTCCGATCTTCACGGTGTGATCTTGTCGTCACGCTCGGGGGATTCGTGGCCGCGCCCGTCAGTGCGGCAGCGGCCCTTGAACATGTTCCTGTTCTCCTGCTCAATCTCGATCGCGTTCCAGGGAAGGCGAATCGTTCGATCGCCAGACGGGCGCAGCAGGTGCTCTGCGCCGTTCCCCTCCTGAAGCCGCGGAGGAACTGGGAAGTCGTCGGCATGCCGATACGTCGCAACGCCCTCGCTCCCGGATCCCGAGTCGAATGTCGCGAGGCCCTCGGGCTGCACCCGGACCTGAAGGTACTCCTCGTGACCGGGGCCTCACAGGGGGCCCGTACCCTGAACATGGCCCTGCCGATGACCGGGCTCCGGCACCACGAAGCCTTCAAGGGCTGGCAGGTGCTCCACCTCTGTGGAGAGCACACTCCCGCGTCCTCGATCGAGGCGGCGTGGAAGGAAGCCGACGTCAGGGCCCAGGTTCGACCCTTCCTCCACCACATGGGGCAGGCCTGGGGCGCAGCGGACGCCTGTGTCAGTCGAGCCGGCGCCTCGTCCGTCGCCGAGGCGCGTGCGAACCTGGTCCCGACGATCTTTCTGCCCTACCCACATCACGGTGATGATCACCAGCGACACAATGCCCAGCCCATGGTCGATCTCGGGGGTGCATCGATTGTCGTTGATGAAATCGATCCCGATCGCACGGCAATGCAACTCGGAGACACGCTTTCGACACTCCTTGCGTCCGAGAAACTCCTTGAAACGATGCGTGCTTCGCTTGCCGATGCGCCAATGCCCGACGCGGCTGGTCTCATTGCGGAACGAATCCTCGCCCAGGGGGACTGGAAACGCCCTGCATTGACCTGATTTCATGCATTTCCAATAGCCGCTGATGGACTGGGAGGTACTATTGAACATCGGTGGATGAAGTCATGATGACAATGCAGACCACTGGAATGTCGATGGCACCATGCGTCGTCCTGGTGCCCCGCGAACATGCGATGAGTGAACAGCTGCCACGGCTGCTCTCTGATCGCGGGTGGTCGGCGCGCCTTGAAAACGATCCACGAATGGCGATGGTGGAAGCCTGTCTCGCGAGGCGAACGCTCCAGATCCACAACGCATGGGCTGCGGAACGAATGGCCAATCCCGGCCTCATCGTCGTGGAGCCCGGCAATGTCGACAACTGGAATGAACTCCGAAGTGCGCTGGTGAGCCATGTGCCGGATATCCCGATCTGGCGATGGAACGGTGAGGAACTGGAGGTCGAGCATGATGCGACATCGACGCAGGCGGCCGATCCCCCGCCGCCGCCACCGCTCCCGTTCACGCCCGAACCGCTCAGCCATGATGAGGTCTCGATGCTGCTGCATGGAGGATCCGGGGACACTGAACCCTCGGAGCAGCCATGAGCACCGCTCCTTCAACTCGTTCACCACGCAGCAGGATTCTGGGGGTCGGCCCGGTCCAGGTGCTGCCTCAGGAGGGCGCTCCCACCGTCGAACTGATGGACTCGATCTTCGAGGCGCTGGGAACGATCGCGGTCTGCACCGCCTCCCAGCCCGTTGAGGTCGTACTCCTGTCACATGAAGATGCAGACGACCCCGGGGAACTCGTGCACTCAGCCGAGGCGATCCGACGACTCGATCCCACAGTCCAGGTCGTCATCGTCACGAACCAGCCTCTTGCCCCGTCGATCGCGGACTCATTCGACGCGCACCTCGCGACACCGGTCGACGTCATGCCGCTGGTCGAACTGCTTGGTGGCACCGTCGGTGATCGCCCCACCGAAGCCGCGCCGCTGGTCGAGCCACCGCCGAGCGAAGAACCGGCGACGCGTTCCGATGCATCGACCATGGATCCGGAAACACCGGTACCCGTGGGTGATGTGCCGGAAGATGTTCACCAGCTCGGTGATACCGATCTCGTCGAGGCGATGCTCCATGATGCCCGGGGCGTACGCCCGCTCGCGCTGCGACTGATCATGCAGCAGACAGGCTGGACGGAATGCTCCATCGACATCGAGGGAAACGGCGAACCCATCCAGTACGCCGGAGGCGAATACGGATCACTCGTGGTGCCTGGTCGGAGTTCAGAGGAGATTCGTCCATGGGCGAGCTGGATAGCGAGATGGCTCGCCCTCGACGAAGCCCAGCGGGAACTCAGGGACATGGCGTTCCGCGATGAACTGACCGCCGCATGGAATCGCCGCTACCTCGCCTCGTTCCTCGAGGATGCGATCGAGGAAGCCCGAAGACTGCGACGCCAGTTGACCGTCATGGTCTTCGACATCGACGATTTCAAGTCGTACAACGATCGTTTCGGTCATGCAGCGGGAGACATCATTCTCCGCAACACGGTCCAACTGCTCAGTTCCGTCATCCGTGACGGCGATCGCGTGTGCAGGATCGGGGGAGACGAGTTCGCAGTCGTCTTCGCGGACATGCAGGCCCCGAGGCAACCTGGATCGGCACATCCCGATTCCGTCGAAACGATCGCCAGGCGCTTCCAGGAGCAGGTCTGCAACATGCGATTCCCCGAGTTGGGACTCGATGCACCCGGCACCCTCAGCATCTCGGGAGGCCTGGCCTCCTTCCCATGGGATGGCCACGAGGGAACGGTCCTGCTGAGGCGGGCCGATGAACGGGCGATCGAATCCAAGCGGCGAGGCAAGAACTGCATCACGATCGGTCCCGGGGCGAGGGAAGATTGGCCCGGAGACGACCCGGGAGCCGAAGAAGATCCGGGTCGGGATGCAACCGACTGATCCAGCACGACGATGAAACGATTCCTGGTCCTCAGCGATCTCCACTTCGGATTGCCTGCGCGACGAACGCCCGGTGCCGCCATGCTGCGCCCACTCTGGGACGGCGTCGATCACGTTCTCCTCAATGGCGATACGGCTGAACTGCATGCACCGACGATGGTCGAGGATGCGACAAGGGAACTGGAGATGCTCGTCGATGCCTGTGAACGCGATGGCGTCGGACTCTCATGCACGGCGGGAAACCACGACCCGTTCCTCAGCTCCCTGCTGTCATGCGATCTTGCCGACGGGCGGGTACTCGTGATCCACGGTCACACGATCCACAGGAAGGAACCACGGCCGCTCGTTCCCGGGCAGGTACTTGAACATGGTGACACCACATCACTCGGTGGACGCCATCGAATGGATGCATCTGCGCTTCAAGATGGACTGGCGCGATCACGGCGATACACACCGCCCGACGAGGACCTCAAGGCCCCGCAGACGTTTCTTGAATCCATTCCATGGGTGATGAGAAAACCACTGCTCGTACCGAAGATCCTTCACTACTGGAAGAGGTTCCCCGGTCATGCCGACGCGTTCGCAGAACACGTGCTTCCAGGAGCAAGAGTGGTGCTGGTGGGCCACAGCCACCGCCAGGGCATCTGGCGTTTCCCGGATCGACTCGTGGTAAATACCGGGAGCTGGACCTGGCCCGGTCGACCATGGGGAATCCTCGTGGAGGGAACGAAGATCAGGGTTCATGACATCCTGGTCAACGGAGAACAACTCAGGCTCTCGAGCACACCCCGACTGGAACATGATGTTGCTCAGGATTGAGCAGCCAGCGCCCTGCCCGTGACCGAGGCCGGGCCACGTCCAAGTTCGGACTCGATTCCTGTCGACGCTTCATGGATCGCTTCCAGGTCGACACCCGTTTCGACCCCCAGCACGGAGCAGCAGCGAATCAGGTCCTCTGTCGCGAGATTTCCGGAGGCCCCGGGCGCAAAGGGACACCCACCGAGGCCGCCGCAGGATGCATCGAAACTCCGTACGCCCAGGTGCATTGCATGGACACAGCACGCCAGTGCCCCCCGGCCCGTGTCATGCAGGTGCAACGTCAGGTCTCCAGGCACGATGACAGTGGAGCAGGCCTCGAGCAGGCGCTCGATGTCCGCCGGAGTCGCCGCCCCGATGGTGTCGCCAAGATCGATCTCGTCGACGCCCAGTTCAAGGAGTGAGCTGACGACTTCGACGACGATCGATGGTTCGACGGGTCCATGATAAGGACATGCCACGGCGCAACTGACGTAGGCACGCACTGGAATGGAATCCACACGAGCTCCCTGCACGACCGGCATGAACCGCTCGAGGCTCTCGGCGATCGAACAGTTGATGTTCGCCATGCTGAACCGTTCACTGGCCGAAGTGAACACGGCGATCTTGTCGACGCCGGCTTCCCGGGCCGCTTCCCAGCCTCGTTCGTTGGGAACGAGGGCCGATCGGACGACTCCATCCACACGCTCGATGCCTTCGAACACCTCCGTTGCATCCGCCAGTTGGGGAACACGGTCCGGGCGAACG
Source organism: Phycisphaerae bacterium (assembly GCA_002722935.1). Taxonomy (GTDB): domain Bacteria; phylum Planctomycetota; class Phycisphaerae; order Phycisphaerales; family SM1A02; genus SP202. The sequence continues at coordinate 15,600 of PBMX01000023.1, forward strand.
AATGCACTGACTTCCACCCCGGCGACCCCCGCATGCTGCAGGCGATCGACCAGTTGCACCTTGGATCCGGTCGAAACCACCGTCGACTCGTTCTGAAGTCCGTCACGAGGTCCGACATCGGTGATGCGAATGGATGCAGGCAATGTCATGTGATCATGGTACCCCGATGCCTACTCCTCCCTGGACGCTCGAACCAGGATGAAGATGATGAAGCAGAGCAGCAGCAGCGTGAGGACACCCCCGAACACCAGCAAGGCGATCTCCCAGCCCGTGATGTCGAAGAGATCCTCGGAACCGGGATTCATGATCCAGGCTCCTTCCCATCCTCGACCGCCTGGAGCGGGCCGATGGATGCATCGAATTGCGAGCCTTCATCGTGAATGCGTACACGCGTTCCCGGTTCGGATGCACTGCTCCGCATCATGGCGAATCCGATGGAGGCAGATCCGAGCATGGGCGAGAGGCAGCTTGAAGTGACGACACCGATGGGCGTCCCCAGTTCACCCTCACCCGATGCGAAGACCTGCGCCCCGGCGACCGGAAGCGCATCGCCCTCCATCCTGAAGCCCCGGAGGATCTGCTTGGGCTTGCCCAGGTGCTGCATCCGGGCCACGATCTCCTGCCCGGGGTAGCAACCCTTGTTGAAACTCACGCGCTCATCGACAAGTCCGGTTTCATGCGGAAGTGTCCCGGGCCCGAAATCGACGTTGCACAACGGCGTTCCGCCCTCGATCCTCGCCATGTTGTAGGCATACCACCCGACGGTTCCGCATTCGAGTCCTTCCCAGGCGGCGGCGGCATGCTCGAACGGCACGAAGATGTCGAAACCGGGGCCGCCGATGCGATCGACCCTCGTGACATGAACCTGGACACCTCCGAGTTCCACCTCCCGTACCACCAGGGGCTCGAGGCCGTCGAACTTCTCGATCGCGTCGGGCCCATGGCAGCCAAATCGATGCCATGCCCTGCTGGCATCGACGAGGCGGACGTCCTCGGAAAAGATGAACGCCTCCAGGGCCGTGACCGTCGACTCCACCTGGTGGATGTCGAGATCGATGAGAACTCCATCCCCGGTGCAGACGAGCAGGAGGTCCGACTGGATTCTTCCGGTGCGATCGACGAGGAATGCCGTCGCGGCCTGCCCGGGTTTCATCTCCGCAAGTTTCTGGGAGAGCATGCGGTCGAGAAAATCGACCGCGTCATCGCCCTCGACGAGAATCGTTCCCCTCGAGGAGCCGTCGACCCGACCACAGTCGCGTCGAAGTCGTGCGTACTCGATCTCGACCGAGCCAAGGGTCGCCAGCACTTCACACGACTGGTCTCCGCCCGACCCCGGTGGACCCCACGGTATGTACTCGGGTTCGAGCTCGCTCGGGGCGGAGCCGGTCGCTGCCCCGGGCCGCTGGGAGTCCTCGTGCGCATGACGATCTCCAAGGAGGCGTTGCGCCTCCTGGCGGTGATGTTCTCGCAGTGGAGTTTCATGCAGCATTCGTGCGGCACAGGGTACTTCAGGTCGGATCAGGTCGCAGCAGCGTGCACCAGTCGATCAAAGAGTCCCATGCCCAGGTCCGAATCGGTCGTGCGTTCCGGATGCCACTGGACCCCGAGATAGAGACCCCTGCCGGGAGCCTCCACGGCCTCGATGACACCATCTTCAGCCGTTGCCACGACGTGAAGGGATCCGGAACTGGCCAGAGCCTGCTTGTGCCGACTCCAGACGCGTCCCGCCCCCAGCGACCCGGAGACTTCATGTTCCCGCCCGTCCTGGTGATTGGATGCCGTTGGAAGCGAATCCGGCAGGAACTGGTCCAGCGTTGCACCGGCATGCAGACCCATCATCTGCATGCCGAGGCAGATGCCGAGTACAGGCTTCTCGACACGGGCGTCAAGTGCCCCGAGGAGAGCTCGCTCGAAGGCCTGCCTCCTGGGATCGATCGACGTCGTACGTGGATCGGTCGAACACCCGAAATCCTCCATGATCGGGTCATCGCCACCGGTGAACACGAAACCGTCACATCGATCGACGAGTTCCGGGACATCGGCAGGATCGCATGAGAGGATCACGGGCAACCCTCCCGCCCTGCGAACCGAGTCCAGGTAGGAAGGACGAAGTGCAATCCGACCATCGACGACATCCGGGGTCAGGCCGATCAGTGGGGGGTGCGATGCCATGACCACTACATCGGCTTCACCTCGATTTCCCCCCTTCTTTTGCCTCTCCAGGGGTTCTCAAGGCGAGTCTCTTGAGCGAGAGCTTCATGACAGGTACACTCCCCCGTTCGTCGCCCCAGGACAGCACCGGGGGCTGCCGATGGTCGGTATCCAGGACGAGAGGAGATTTCACGTGTACGAACGAAGACAGCGTCGAGGCAACTTCCTGAAGAAGGGCGTCAAGGATTGCGTCTGGGTCGATTACAAGTCGGTTGATGAACTTCGCCGGCTCATGACCCCGAACGGGAAGATCTATTCCCGCAAGAGGTTGAGCACCTCCGCAGGTGAGCAGCGCAAGGTCGCAAAGGCGATCAAGCGTGCACGGCACATGGCCCTTCTGCCCTATACCAGCGGGACCCTCTGAACAACACTCCAGATGAACTGGATCAGGCTTCGCCCGGCTCCCGGTCTGCGCTGCGCGAACCGGGAAGGATCTTCCGAAGGCAGATCCTGGTCCAGAGCCTCACTCGAAGCCGCCTGAGATCCTCGTCACCAGGATGGCATGCAAGTCCCCTCGAGATCCACCCGGCGGCAAGCCGGTATCGACCCGATTCAAGACTCGACAGGGCGAGATTGTGAATGGAACGAATGCACCCGGGCTCGAGGCGAAGAACTCTTCGGCTTGCTTTCCACCCGATTTCGGAATGACCGCTTCTGAATGCAGCCAGGGCGAGATTCCGAAGACGATCGTTCGATTGCCCGCTTCGTTCGATGCTTTCACGCGCAGTCGTCATGGCCTCCTCGTCTCGACCGACCGCAAGGAGAAGTGATGCCAGTCGATCAAGAGGCGAGGCATCGAGTCTGCTTCGACGACATGTCGTTTCGCGGCGCTTGTAGACGTGGTCGAGCAGCAGGGATGCATCCTCGATCCTGCCGATGGACAGGAGTGCTTCGGCCAGGCCCAGCATCGAAGGACCATGGGCGGGATAGAGCCGGAGCACGAGCTGGTATTCGAAGATCGCCCGATCGAAGTGTCGCGTTCGCAGTGCAATCGATGCCAGGAGTTCATGCGCATCAAGGTGCAGCGGATCCAGCCGGAGAAGTCGCTCCAGGCGTTCGATCGCCTCGGGCCAGCGTGCCAGTTCATCAAGCAGTGTGGCGGAGGCAAACAGGGCTTCCAGGTCGTCGGCATTGTCCTGGAGCACGCGGTTGAGCATCGACATCGCCTGTTCACCGCGGTCCGTGCGTACAAGCACCAGGGCGAGGCGGGCCCTGAGTTCCGGCAGGTCCGGATCGATGCCCATCGCCGTACGAAGACAGGATTCGGCCCGTGTCCAGTCCGACTGCGCAATGAGGCCATGAGCCATCGCTGCATGACAAAGAGCACTCGGCTCTTCGAGTGACCATTCGGCCATGTAGAACGTGGCTTCCGCCTCCTCGTGATTGCCGAGTCCGTTCCAGGCTTCGATCAACCCCGCGTAGGCATCTTCACTTTCGGCATCATGTCGGCGAGCCTCTTCGAACCAGGACCTGGCCTTCTCCCACTGCTCCAGCCGGAGATTCATCGAACCCGCGGCAAGCATCGGGTGCATCTGGTCGGGAGCCAACTTCGCAGCCTGCTCGAACCGCTCCAGGGCCTCGCCCTCGCGACCACTTGCCTCGAGTGTCAAGCCGAGATTGAAGTGCCAGTCCGCATTGTCCGGGTGAATGGAAAGTGCCTGTCGCAACTCGTGTTCAGCTTCGGCGAGGCGACCCCGGTCGAAGAACTCGAGGGCTCTGTCCGCATGTTGCTCAGCTCGTTGCCAGTCATTCATGCCTGGATGCTTCCTTGGTGGTGGGACGTCCCGGTAGACGGACTCCGGGAAGGGGGAAGTGTAGCCGGTGAGAAGGCCTCGGCCTACTCCTCTACGACGTACAATCCCAGTCGAATGGCCGGAACCCGAGTAAACATGTCGATTCCAGGGCCCCTGAGGAGTCGTCTCGGGGCGATGATCATTGCATGCACCCTGTGCTCCGCAATGGCAGTTGGAGAGGAACCACGGGATCCACGGCATCGAGTGCTCGATGACCGGGAAACACGTGTCCTTGAACAGTCCGCCGACGTGTTGCTCCAGCCGGCCGGATCGGTCGAACTCGAAGCCAGGATCGACGCTGCACGAGAACTGCTGCTGCTGGACCATGACGAGGCGACGATGGTGCTCGAGGAAGCGGTGCGAGGAGATGATTCTCCCCCACTCCTGGCCGTACTCTCGGCTTCTTCAAGCCTCGAAACACCCTCGGAATCTCTTCGTGCTTCTTTCCTTGACGTCCTTCCGGAAAGCCCCCCCGGGATCCAGGAACCACTCGGTGTGGAACTCGCACGGTACAAGGATGTTCCATCGACGCTCCTGACGATCAGGACGCTGGCCCTCGATCCATCGAAGATGGATGCGGGGCGCATCGCGGCCATCAGGGCGCTGCCCGGGTTCAGGTCACATGGTGACGATGCTGTCGACACCGTGATGGTCCTGCTCGACAGGCACGGGATGGAGTCCGATGAACTCGTCGAGGCGGCGATGCAGAGCGCCGAATCATTGACAGGACTTCCCTCGATGGAACGTCCCGCCGACTGGACGGCATGGTGGTCGATCAACAAGCGACGATCGATCGTCGATCGAATGCAGGCCGTGCTCGAGTCGATGAACCGCCGGGTCCTCCAGATCGAGATCGAATCGGAACATGCCAGGAACGATTCGAGACTCGCATCCGAACGGATGATCGAGGTCTATCGCGACCTCGTCCCGATGCTGACTCTCGAACAGCAGCAGGAGAAGCTCCTTGAACTGCTTGACGATCCCCGCGCCGATATCCGCCTATTCGCGATCGAGCGGGTCGCGATGATGCTCAGGGATGGAAACGACACACCGCCGCTGCGTGCGACGACGATGTCCCTCCTTCGGGATCCCGATCTGCGGGTGCGACGCCTGGCCGGATCGATGCTCGGTGAACTCGGGCACGAAGGCATCGAGACCATCGTCATCGAGAGCCTCGAAGAGGAAGAGGACCCCCAGGTGCTCGCCCACGCACTTGCCGCGATCGATGTCCACCCGACCCTTGCCGCACTCCCGGCGGCGAGCAGGCTCCTCTCCGTCGAACCCGTCAGGGACCAGGCGGCGCGAACCCTGCGATCGATTCTCACGTCCGACATGCGCGTGGATGCCACGTCACGGATGGAGATCGCCACGGCCGCTCGCGAAGCGATTCGCCAATCGACGGATCCCTCCATCGCCGCTCTCCTGGTACTCACCGGGAACACTTCGGATCTGGATGAACTGGTGCTCCTGCTGGACTCGGAGGATGAACCGACGCGAAGGATGATCGCCGAAGCCCTCCTCCAGCGAGGCCGTCGGGCGGAACTGCTTGCCCATGCCGATGACGAGGTGCTCTATCCCTATGCACTTCAGGCCGGGGTGACGGGCCAGGCCGGTGACATCCGACGGCTTCTGGCGATGGAGCCACCCACCGAAGACCTCACCGAGACATGGATGAATGCGGTCGCTGAACAGGCTGGAACGCTTCCTTCCGAACGAGCCCTCGAACTGGATGATCTCGTCGGCGCAACCCCACATGCCTCCGATGTCCTCCGCGCCCGCCTTCTCAGCGCCGCCGTCGCCGATGCCCCCCTCGATGTCGAACTCCATCGGAGGATCCTGAAGCGGCTCATTCCGATGCTGCTCGAGCAGGACGCCGCCGCATCGGCACTGACGCACATCCGGGGGCTCGATGAAGGAGCCCTCGACGAGGAACTGCGCAATCTCAGTTTCATCTCGGCGATCCGCGCCCGCCTCTACGATGAAGCGGTGCTGGTGCATGATGGCGTCGACATGTGGGTCACGGCCTACGAGGACACGGTGGCCAGCCGACCGGATTCCACGATCGATCTTCGCAACGAGATCGTCCGACGTTTCGGAACATCCCTGACGCCTGCCCTGAGGGCCCGGATGGGACTGGCCGAGGACCCGCTGATGAAGGCCGACGAGGACGAGGAAGATACGAGCGGTGACCAGGTCGATGATGCATCGAGTTCGGATGCGACACCATGACACTGGACGCCGCCCGGCGTTGCATCGAAGGCGCGACGATCACCTGTTTCTCGGGAGCGGGCCTCAGTGCACCATCGGGCGTCGGTACCTTTCGTGATCCCACCGGTGGATGGTGGACGAAGTACGACCCGATGAAGATGGCCTCTCCGGGGGGCTTCCACGAGGATCCCGATCTCGTGATGGACTGGTACGCCGAACGACGCCGGCAGATCGGGCATGCCGAACCCAATGCGGCCCACCGAGCACTCGCCGCATGTCCCGGCATGATGCAGGTCACGCAGAACACGGACAACCTGCTGCAGCGGGCCGGGTGCGACAATGTGATCCAGGTCCATGGTTCCATCTGGGCCGATCGGTGCCATGCACGGTGCGGACACGTCGAAACCATCGACCTGCAGGATCCACCGGGTCTCAGGCCCTGCCCCTGCGGCCGGGCTTCGCTTCGACCCGACGTGGTCTGGTTCGGAGAACCCCTTGTGCAGGATGTCTGGAACCGCGCCGAAGCGGCCTGCACGAACTGCGATGTTCTTCTCGTGGTCGGGACCAGTGCGGGCGTCTACCCGGCCGCCGGCCTGATCGGGCTCGCTCGAGAGCACGGGGCCGAGATTCTCGTCATCAATACCAACTGGAGCGAAGCCAGCGGCATGGCGGACATCGAGTTGATCGGATCGGTGGATGATGTGCTTCCCGAGTTGCTGCGCCCGGATTGAATTCACGCCCGGGCTCCTCGGGAGCGCTATGATTCTGGCAGGACACTCCGACGCCGGGTACCCTGCCACCCAACGCGGTTGAGCGGCATGAATGGAGTTCCAGGAAATGGCCAGGACACGAACTGAACGCGATTCCATGGGAACGATGACCGTTCCCGCCAAGGTCCTCTACGGCGCAAGCACTCAGCGAGCCGTGTTGAACTTCCCGATCTCCGGTCGGCCCGTCGGGCACGAGGTGATCCACGCATTCGCCCTGCTCAAGAAGGCCGCCGCCGAAACCAACCATGAACTGGGCCGTCTGACCCAGAAGCGACGTCGCCTCATCGCCAAGGCCTGCAGTGACATTGTCACGGCCCTCGAGAGCGATTCCGATCGGGCCGCGATGATGTGCAACTTCCCCGTCGATGTCTTCCAGACCGGCTCGGGCACCTCCACCAACATGAATGTCAACGAGGTCGTCTCCAACATGGCCTGCCTCGCCGCCGGGGCGAAGATCGGCGCCCAGGACCCCGTGCATCCCAATGACCACGTGAACCCCGGCCAATCCTCCAATGACACCTTTCCTACCGCCATGCAGGTAGCCGCCTGCGTCCAGATCAGGGAATCCCTCCTCCCTGCACTGAAGAAACTGGCACGTGAGCTTCGCAGGAAGGCACGCAGTTTCGACGGCATCGTCAAGATCGGTCGAACGCACCTTCAGGACGCGACCCCGATCCGCCTCGGGCAGGAGTTCTCAGGCTACGCCGCCCAGGCCGATCAGGCCGTCGAACGCGCGAAACGTGCCATGGAGGCGATGGCTACGAACCTGCCCATCGGTGGTACGGCGGTCGGAACCGGGATCAATACGCATCCGAGGTTCGCCAAGGGTGTCGCCTCGAGACTCTCGAAGGCGACCGGGATCCGCTTCAAGGAGGCGGCCAACCACTTCGAGGCCCAGGCGACGCGGGACTGCGTCGTCGAGGCCCACGGGCTGCTGCGAACCATTTCCATCAGCCTCTCGAAGATCGCCAGCGACATTCGCCTGATGGGCTCGGGCCCCAGGTGCAGCTGGGCGGAACTCATCCTGCCCGAACTCCAGCCCGGATCCTCGATCATGCCCGGGAAGGTCAACCCCGTGCTCGTCGAAACGGTCATGCAGGTCTGCGCGCAGGTCGAGGGTAATGACGTCACCATCGGCGTGGGCGCCATGGGCGGTGTCGGCTCGATGATGGAGCTGAATGTCTCGATGCCGTGCATGGCCGAGCGACTCCTCGAGAGCATCCGGTTGATCGCCAATGCCGGCGACGCCTTCGCCGACAACTGCATCGCCGGATTGAAGGCCGACCGCAGGAAGATCGCCGCCATGGTCGAGCAGAGCCTCATGCTCGGCACGGCCCTCGTACCGGTCATCGGCTACAACAAGGCGGCGGAGATCGCGCACCACGCCTACGAGCGTGGGCAGACCATCCGCGAGTACTGCCTTGAGCACGGGATCCTCGACGAGAAGCAGCTCGACAAGGTTCTCGACGTCAGCTCGATGACTCGTCCCCACTGACCGATGCGTCCCACCAGGGGCTGGCCGGTATCGGCTCATCGACATCCGCGATCCGAACACGGTCGGCTTGAACATCGTTGCATGGCTCCAGTGGTCGGCGACCGGTGAGCCGGAGAACCGTCATCGCCAGCACACGCAAGGGCCATCCGGGAATGCCTCGGCCACGCATCTCTTCATCGAACCGCGCGCGTACCGACTGATAGGGTGCAATCCCCCACACGGGGAGCGACTTCGTGCTCCGACTCGACGCATCGAGGGCAAGCACGGCTCCGAAGCCACGACCGCCAAGGATGACTTCCTCGTTGCCGATGCACTCGAGCAGTCGATCGACGTCACCTGTCTCCCGCGCACCCAGCATGCACGTGCCGGGCGCATCACCATGCCCTCGCAGGTCGACGAGGATCACCCGCCCGCACCATGACAACCAGTCCTGGAGATCGCGAAGATCCGAAAGCCTGGATCCTCCATGATCATGCAGCCAGAGCAGGGTTGGACCGCCGGTGACGCCCTGCACATCCCAGGCGGGCAGATCCAGGCCATCCCGGGTCCGGCAGGTCCAGGATTCGAAGGTGCACCCGAGGTCCCCGGGACTGGTGGGCAGATCATGTGCGAGCGCCCTGCCCATCCCGTCCCGCGCCGGTGAGATGGCGGCGTGCACGATCGCGAGGACCGAGCAGATCAGCAGGAGAAGGCCGGCAATGATGAAGAGGATGAGAAGACCCATGGGCGATGTACCAAGGGGGTAGACTACCGCCCATGCAGCCCGGGTTGAAGGTGGGTAATACGGCCGAGATCCAGGTCGAAGTGACGGAGGACATGTGCCCCGCCTTCGACGGGATCATCGTCCACCGTGTCTACTCCACCTGGTCCATGGCACACCACATGGAACTGGCTGCACGGAAGGTGCTGGCACCGCACCTGGATGACCACGAGGAAGGGATCGGCTCGCACCTGTCGATCGACCATCTGGCCCCCTGCCCCGTGGGAGGCACGGTGAGGGTCCATGCGGAGGCCGTGGAGTTGGAAGACACGACCCTCGTCTGTACCGTGTCAGCCTGGCACGGGGAGCAACTGCTTGGCCGGGGCAGGCAGGTCCAGCGAGTGCTCCCGAAGGAAACCCTTGCTCGACTCATTGAACGGGCTGGAGAGGGAGATGGAACGACATGAGTGATGAACCCATCCTGTTGACCGAACGAGACGGACACGTCGCCATCGTGCGCATCAACCGACCGAAGGTCCTGAATGCGTTGAATCTCGAGTTGATGGAACAACTCGCGGGCCTCTTCGAGGAGTACGACGCGGACGACGATGTCAGGGTCATCCTGCTTGCCGGAGGCGAACGTGCCTGGGCCGCGGGCGCCGACATCGGCGACATGGCCACCCTCTCCGCCGAGGAGATGTCCAAGCGGGACCAGTTCGCCCAGTGGGAACGGATCAAGAACATCCGGACTCCGATCGTCGCGGCGGTCAGTGGCTTCGCCCTTGGTGGTGGATGTGAACTGATGATGCACTGCGACGTCATCATCGCCTCGGAAACGGCCCGGATCGGACAGCCCGAGATCAACATCGGGGTCATGCCGGGCGCGGGTGGCACGCAGCGCCTCACCCGTGCCGTCGGCAAGGCACTGGCCATGGATGTGGTTCTCACGGGCCGCTTCCTGACGGCCGCCGAGGCCGAGCGGCATGGACTCGTCAGCCGAGTCGTTCCCCGTGAACACTGGTACAGCGAATCCCTGAAGGTCGCCCAGGCGATGGCCGCCCTCGGACCCATCGCCCTGAAGAATGCCAAGGAATCCGTGCTCAACTCGGAGGAACAGTTCCTCTCGGACGGGTTGAAGCGGGAACGACGTCTCTTCTACGACCTGTTCGACACCGAGGACCAGAAGGAGGGCATGGGCGCCTTCCTCGAGAAACGGAAACCGACCTTCACCGGTCGATGAGATGCTCCCATGACCAGCACCACGACGGAATACACCGCGCTTGAATGCTCCACCGAGGGTGGGGTGCACACGATCACCATGAACCGGCCCGACGTGCTCAATGCATTCAACGGCCCGCTCCTGTCGGAACTCACCTCGGCGCTGAAGGCAGCCGAAAAGAATCCCGACGTTCGAGTCATCGTGCTCACGGGCGCCGGGCGAGCCTTCAGCAGCGGCCAGGATCTCGCCGACCTGAAGGAGAAGTATGTCCCGGGACACGTACCCGCGCTGGGAGCCGACCTGAAGAAGCGATACGACCCCTGCATCAAGTGCATTCGTCGCATGGGCAAGCCGGTGGTTGCCGGCGTCAATGGCGTCGCGGCCGGCGCCGGGTGCTCCCTGGCGATCGCCTGCGATTTCCGCATCGCCTCCGAGCACGCCATGTTCATCGAGGTCTTCGTCAACGTGGGGCTCGTCCCCGATTCGGGAAGCACCTGGACGCTTCCCCGCCTCATCGGCTGGGGTCGTGCCATGGAACTCTGCTGCACGGGTAGGCCGGTCAAGGCCGAAGAGGCCTTGACCATGGGACTCGTCAACAGTGTCGTACCCGCCGACGACTTCGAGGCCGCACTCGCCAAGTTCGCCGGGAAACTCGCTGCGCTGCCGCCCCAGGCCCTGGATCACACCAAGCGGCTGCTCAATGTGTCGTACACGAACACCCTGGAGGAACAGTTGGAAGCCGAAGCCTTCGCCCAGGACACGGCGGGACGGACGACGGATCACTTCGAGGGCGTCACCGCCTTCCTCGAGAAACGAACACCGGAGTTCACCGGACAGTGAGCAGGGTCGCCATCATCGGGGCGGGTGCCATGGGTGCCGGGATCGCGCAGGTTGCGGCCCAGCATGGATGGGACGTCCATCTCCAGGATGTCAATGACGATGTCGTCTCGGACGCGATCGAGGGCATTCGCGCCCGCCTTGATCGCCTTCTCGAGAAGGAACGCATCAGCGCCGAGGATGCGGCGGCTTCGGCGGCACGGCTGCAGGTGGTGGG
>PBMX01000024.1 GCA_002722935.1 Phycisphaerae bacterium
ACGAAGTGGAAAGCGGCCCGAGCGGGAAGGAACCATCGTGTCCGTCCGCGGAAACGAGGTCTTCATCGAGTTCGGTCCGAAGCTCCAGGGAACCTGCCCACTTGATCACTTCGAAGAGGCTCCGTCACCTGGAACACGAGAGAAGTTCACGATCGAACGGGAAGACCGTGACGACGGCATGCTCATCTGCTCCCGTCGCGGTGGTGTCCAGAAGGCCAGGTGGGACACGATCGAGATCGGGCACACGATCGAGGCGCGATGCACGGGAACGAACAAGGGCGGCCTCGAGATGGAGGTGGCCGGGCATGCGGCCTTCATGCCTGCAGGTCACGTCGAGCTGCACCACGTGCCCGACCTGGACATCTACATCGGGCAGAAGATGCCCTGCGAGGTGATCGAGCTGGATCGACAGCGCAACAGGATGGTGCTCAGTCGCCGCACCATGCTCCAGGAACAGCGTGAAGACGCGAAGCAGAACCTCCTGGAAACTCTGGAGGTCGGACAGGTCGTCGACGGGCTCATCACGAGGGTGCAGCCTTTCGGCGCCTTCGCCGACATCGGCGGCATTGATGGACTCATCCATGTCTCGGAGATGAGTTGGGAACGAATCGAGGATCCGGGCCAGTTCGTGAAGGTGGGTGACTCGGTGCGTGTTCAGGTCCTTTCAATCGAGCGGGACAGCGAGCCGATCCGGATCGGCCTGGGCATGAAGCAACTGGTCTCCGACCCGATGCATGCCGCCCTCGCCGGGTTCAGCGAGGGAGACGTCGTCACGGGCACCGTGACGAAGACCGCCGAGTTCGGTGCCTTCGTGGAACTGTCCAAGGGAGTCGAGGGCCTGGTTCATATCTCCGAACTGAGCAATGACCACGTCAAGCGGGTTGAATCGGTGGCACAGGTCGGGCAGACCGTCTCGGTCAGGATTCTCAGCATCGACCCTGCAACCCGGCGAATCGGGCTGTCGATCAAGCAGGCCGGTACGGAGGCCGGCGCCGTGGAACGAGCCGAGGATCCGGCCATGGCGAAACTGAAGGCGAAGTTCGGAGACCGTCCTCTCAAGGGTGGCCTGGGCTGATCAACTTCCGGGCGAACACGCCTCGATACGATGTGCCAGTCCCTCGGCATCGAGCATCGAAACCGGCCGACCCGACACGAGGTTCATCGGCTCATGAAGCCGAGCCGGGTCCGGGCATCGAAGCAGCACGATTTCGAGTTCGACCGATTCGGCCCTGATCTCGTTCATACGCCCGTGTCGGGACATCGTGCTTCCGATCCTGGTGATCTCGAATCCCTGCTCCTCGAGCAGGTCACACAGGGTTGAATCCTCGATGGAGGCAAGGATGCGCAGGTGCACGGCATCGGACCCGTCGAATCCGGCCTCCGCTGCACGGCCAGTAATGCGCCACTGGATGTCCTTGACCTCCCAGGAGAGTCTCCCGAGGAACTCGTCGATCGCGATCAACGCGTCCCGCTGGAGTTGCATGTATCCATCGAGGCCAAGTGACTGCATGCGCATGGCGACGAGATGTCGATGAACCTGACCACGACCGGGGAGCGACGCCGTTCCATCGGCAACTGCATCGCCAGCGGCATGGATCGCCGAGGAGATCGTCCGAGCGCGGCCATCGTGCAGGAGTCCTGCGGCGTGTTGCGCAATTCGGTCCGTCCCGTCTTCCATGAGGCCATCATAGGGACGCGGTGTGGCTAGGATATGACGATGCGAGAAGGCGAAGACATCAAGGACCAGCGGCCGATCATCGGCCTGACCATGGGAGACCCCGCGGGAGTCGGTCCCGAGATCATCGTCAAGGCCCTGCAGGCACCCGGGCTTACCCGGGATGCTCGGTTCGTCATACATGGCGCGAATGACATCCTCACACTCGCAGCGGATCGACTTGGGATCGAACCATCCTGGCAACGCGTCCCGGCGGACAACCGCGACCTGGCAGGCCGTGCCGGGAGTGACATCGTCGTTCGTGACCACGAGCATGGCGGCACCCTCATGAACCTGCCACCAGAGCCGAGCAAGCGAGGGGGGCATGCATCGAAGGCATGGGTCGATGCGGCCGTGGCGGATGCAATGCTGGACTCATCCGATCCATGCGCCATCGATGCGATCGTCACAGCCCCCATCAACAAGGAAGCCTGGCATCTTGCCGGGCACAAGTGGCCAGGCCACACGGAACTGCTTGCTCACCGGGCACGCGCTCGCAGGACGGCGATGTTCTTCGAATCACTACGGCTTCGCGTCATCCTTGCGACGATCCACGTCCCGTTGATGGACCTGAGAAACCTGCTCACCATCGGCAGCGTCTTCGACCCGATCGATCTCGGGCACCAGGCCTGCCTCGACCTGGGCATCGCCGCTCCCCGGATCGCGGTAGCGGGGCTCAATCCGCATGCAGGCGAGTCGGGTCTCTTCGGTGACGAGGAGACACGTGTCATCGAGCCGGCCATCCGCATGGCCAGGGACGCCGGCATCGATGTCCATGGCCCGCTCCCCGGGGACAGCGTCTTCCGCGAAGCCATCGAGGGTCGCTGGGACCTTGTCGTGGCCATGTACCACGACCAGGGCCTGATTCCGATGAAACTTGCGCAACATCGATCCGCAGTCAACTGGACCGTCGGGCTGCCCTTCGTTCGAACCAGCCCCGACCACGGCACCGCCTATGACATCGCCGGAACCGGGAAGGCCGACCCTGGATCGATGGAAGCAGCCATCAGGCTCGCAACGCACCTTGCCCGGCACCGGGTCGCATCCCGGATGAAGACCGAGGCGGGCGAATAGCACCCCCCGGGGATCGACGCACATCGGATACCATGCCTGCTCCAATGAGCGACCTCTCCTTCTCCATGGACGACCTGGTTTCACTCTGCAAGCGGCGTGGTTTCATCTCCCCCGCCTCGGAGATCTATGGTGGACTCAACGGGTTCTGGGACTACGGCCCGCTTGGAACCGAGTTGAAGAACAACCTCCGGGATGCATGGTGGCACGACATGGTCCGCTGCCCACCGACCGGTCCGGACAGCGAACCGCTCTCGATCGTCGGGCTTGACTCGTCGATCATCCAGAATCCCCGGACATGGGAAGCCTCCGGTCACGTGGGCGGATTCAACGATCCGATGGTCGACTGCCGTGAAACCAAGTCCCGCTACAGGGCCGACCACCTGTTCTGCCTGGGAGTCAAGGGCGACACCAGCGGACAGATCTACGCCTACCTTGAGAACGATGACGAGTCGCTCGCCAGCGCACGGAAGAAACTCGGCAAGTACGTCAAGCGCGATCTGGCCGACGAGGAACTCGACACCTGCCCGCTGACGGACCTTTCGCCCGAGGAACTGGCGATCACGGTCGGACCGGACACGAAGACCGTCGGAACGCTGACCGAGCCTCGGCAGTTCAACCTGATGTTCAAGACGTTCGTGGGCGCCGTGCAGGACGAGGACAGCGCCGCCTACCTTCGACCGGAAACCGCCCAGGGCATTTTCCTGAACTTCGGCAACGTCGTCGACACCATGCGCGTAAAGGTGCCTTTCGGCATCGCCCAGGTCGGCAAGGCCTTCAGGAACGAAGTGACGCCACGCAACTTCATCTTCCGCTCTCGCGAGTTCGAGCAGATGGAGATCGAGTGGTTCTGCCACGGTGACGATGCCGCCCAGTGGTTCGAGTTCTGGTGCGATGTCCGCAAGTCCTGGTGGGAATCACTTGGACTCACCAGTGACAATGTCATGATGCGGAAGCACGATTCCGATGAACTGGCCCACTACGCCAAGGATGGATGCGGGACCTTCGACGTGGAATATCGATTCCCCTTCACGGCCCCCGGCTACGGTGAGCTCGAAGGCGTCGCCCACAGGGGCGACTACGACCTGCGCCGGCACGAGGAGTTCTCGAAGAAGAAGCTCCAGTACTTCGACCAGGCCAGGAACGAACGCTATCTGCCGCATGTCATCGAACCATCCGCAGGGCTTTCACGCGGCACGCTGGCGATCCTGTGTGAGGCGTACACGCCGGATCCGGAACGAGCGAGCAAGGTGTACATGGCCTTCAGCCCGAGGTTGGCACCCATCAAGGCGGCAGTCTTCCCCCTGGTGAACAAGGACGGCATGCCGGAGATGGCGATGAAACTCCACGAAGACCTGCGGCGCAGGTGGCCCGTCCAGTACGACGCGAAGCAATCCATCGGCAAGCGATATGCCCGGATGGACGAAGCAGGATGCCCCTGGTGCTTCACGATCGACAGCGACTCGCTCACCGACCAGACCGTCACCATCAGGCACCGTGACAGCCTCGAACAGGAACGCATCGGGATCGATGCGGTCGAGGGCTGGCTGGCACAGCGGCTGTGAGCCACCTCTTGAACATCGGCATCGGCCTGTTCCTCGCCTGCCTGACGGCAGGCGATTCGTCGGCCATCGAGTTGGAACCTCCCCCGGCCAGGCCCGGCTCCCTCGCACCGTTCCTTGCAACGACTGAGGATGGAGCAATGCTCAGTTGGCTGGAGCCGGTCGCTTCATCCCCGGATACGAAGACCTACAGGCTGCAGGTGGCGCGACTTGATGGCTCGACCTGGTCGGATCCAGTCACCATCGTTCAGCGAAGTGATTTCTTCGCGAACTGGGCCGATGTTCCGACGATCAGCCATGATGGAACGCGATGGCTCGCCACGTGGCTGCAGATGTCGGGCCCCGGGACCTACTCCTACGACATCGCCGTCGCCAACTCACCGGATGGCCTTTCCTGGACTCACATGGGCACGCTCAATGACGATCGAACGATGACCGAGCACGGCTTCGTCAGCCTCGTCCCCGATGGAGATGCCACCCGGGCATTCTGGCTTGATGGAAGGGAGATGAGCGCCGGCTCGGATTCACATGGGCATGGCTCAGGTGCAATGACGCTGCGAACGGCCCTCATCAGCGACACGATCGGCGAAAGCAGTGTCATCGACGAGATGGTCTGCGAATGCTGTCCCACATCCGCAACAATGACTGCAGAAGGGCCGATCGTGCTGGTTCGAAATCGAACTGGCGAGGAAGTACGGGACATCGAGTGCCTTCGCTCACAGGACGACTTTTCCTCTCCTGTCATGGTGTACGAGGACAATTGGACCATCGCGGGCTGCCCGGTCAACGGGCCAGCCGTCGAAGCGAAGTACAACCTGGTTGCAGCGGCCTGGTACACCGCAGCTCCGGAACGAAGGGGTGTATGGGCCACCTTCTCCGATGACGCGGGCGCAACATTCGGCACACCGATTCAACTCGATGGCGAAGATGCGATCGGACGTGTCGACCTGGTGATGCTGGAGGATGGTCGAGCCGCGATCTGCTGGCTCAGCAGTCGAGATGATGGATCACTGCTGCTTCGCACGGTCCACCGGAGCGGGCGCATGGGCGAAGTGCAGTCGCTGGCATCCATCGACTCCGGGCGTCGCAGTGGTGTTCCACGACTCGCAGCTCTGCCGGGGACAGGCGACCGGCTCCTGGCGGCCTGGACGAGCGTCGGTGACGAATCCCATGGGCTTCGAACAGCCATCGTCGACGCCTGCCCGGACGCGACACCATGAGCAGTCCAACCCATGCAGCTGACGTTTTGATCATCGGTGGCGGTGCCGGGGGAATGTCTTGCGCCATCACGCTGGCATCGGCGCAGAAGAAGAACTGGTTCGAAGATCGTCGCATCATCATCGTGGACGATGGAACTTCGGATCTGCGCAAAGCGAGGCTGTACAACGCTCCGGGCGTGGAACCGGGACTCCTCGGCGAGGATCTGCTCAAGCGACTCGAGGAACAATTGCTCCAGTACGACTGCGCCACGCCGATACCCGGAACGGTGCAACGGGCCGAGCGTCTGCCAAGCGGGAAGTTCATCTCGACGCTGGAAAGTGGTGAGGAGATTCTTGCGGACACGTTGGTCCTGGCGACCGGGTACAAGCGATGGGACGTCGAGGGACTGGACCACATGCCCCAGCAGCACCCGCGTGGCGGCAAGGCGGACAGGATCCACCTGCCACACGATGGCTGCTACCACATCGAACCGGACCTGCACGTGGCCGGCCTGCTGGCCGGGGGCTCGAGCCAGTTCGCCATCGCGGCGGGAATCGGGGCCCAGGTGGCCGTGGAGATTCTCAGCGCCTGGGCGGGCAAGCGCACCCACGTGCATGACACGCCATGACCGCTGTTTCCAGGACGTTCAACAACCTCAGACGTTGAAGTACTTCGCCTCGGGGTGGTGCACGATGATCGCAGAAGTACTCTGCTCGGGATCGATCTGCCAGTTCTCGGTCAACCTGCACCCGATGCGCTCCGGCTGAAGCAGCCTGAAGAGAATCTCCTGATGGCTCATGTCCGGACACGCCGGGTAGCCGAATGAATAGCGGCTCCCGCGATACGTCTGGGTGAAGAGATCCTTCACATGCGGACTGTCCTCGGTTCCGATGCCCAGCTCCTCCCGCATCCGCTTGTGCCAGAACTCCGCCAGGGCCTCGGCGCATTCCACCCCCATGCCGTGAACGTAGAGGTATTCCTGGTAGGCGTCGTCTGCGAAGAGCCTTGCAGCCAGTTCACTGACGGCCGTTCCCATGGTCACGCAGGAGAGGCCAAGCACGTCACGCTCCCCGGCATCCACCGAGTGGAAGAAGTCGCTGATGCACAATCGGCGTCGACGTGACTGTCGCGGGAAGGTGAAGCGCTCAATCTCGCTGGACTGGTCGTCGGGATCGAAGACCACCAGGTCGTCGCCATCGCTTCCGACAGGCCACCACCCGTAGACGACTTTCGGCTGCAGGACACCATCCTCCCGCAGACTCGCCTTGAGTCGATCGAAGATCGGGTGTACTTCCTCCTCGAGGTAGTGCTGGTAGTCGCCCTTGGATCGCTGGCCCTTTCGGAACCCCCACTGTCCCCTGAACAGGGCCTTGGTATTGACGTAGGGATAGATCGTCTCGAGCGGCACATCCTCGACGAGGCGAGAACCCAGGAAGGGTGGTTCGGGTACCGGGACGTCATCGGCGACATCGCTGCGTTCGGAGGTGGCTGCATCGGCGTCCCCCTCGCCTTCCTCGCGTGCAGTCATCGCGCTGACGCGTGTCTCGACCGCCGCCCGCTTGGCCAGGCGAAGATCGATTTCCGTCGCGAGCGCCTCGGCACGGTCCTCGGCAAGCGCATTGCAGATCCGAAGGCCGTCGAATGCATCCTTCCCGTAGTACAGCGAACCCTTGTAGATCGACCGCAGGTGGGATTCGCAGTAGTGACGCGACAGCGCCGCCCCACCCAGCAGGATGGGTACGCCGATTCCCATCTCGTTGAGGGTCTTGAGATTCTCTTCCATGACCATCACGCTCTTCACGAGCAGGCCCGACATGCCGATGGCATCCGCCCCGGTCTCCCTCCAGGCCTGGATGATGTCCTCGATGGGCTGCTTGATCCCGATGTTGTGGACCGACCAGCCGTTGTTGCTCAGGATGATGTCCACCAGGTTCTTGCCGATGTCATGCACATCTCCCTTGACCGTGGCCAGTACCACGCGGCCCCGGGCATGGCCCTCGGTCTTCTCCATGTGCGGCTCGAGGTGGGCCACGGCCATCTTCATGACCTCGGCCGACTGCAGCACGAACGGAAGTTGCATCTGGCCCGAACCGAAGAGATCACCGACGGTCTTCATGCCCGCCAGCAGGTGATGATTGATGATCTCCACAGGTGCGTAGCGTTCCATGGCCTCGTCGAGATGCTCGACGAGTTGCTGCTTCTCTCCATCGACGATGTGCGCCTGCAGCCATTCCTCAAGGGAGAGGTCCCGCACCGCCTCCTCCTTCATGGCCTCCTCGTCTCCCGTGAAGAGATCGATGAACGCCTTCAGGGGATCGTGGTTCTCGTCGGTCATCCCGGCCGGGAGACCGGTGCCGCCCCTGGAGAGAGCACGCCGGTCGTAGATCAGGTCCAACGCCGCCTGCTTTCGTTCCGCATCGATCCGGTTCATCGGCTGGATCTTCGAGGCGTGCACGATGGCCGATGTCTGACCCGCATCCATCAACTCCCACAGGAAGACCGAGTTGAGCACCTGCCGTGCCGCGGGCTTCAATCCGAATGAACAGTTGGACAGGCCGCAGGTGATCTGGATCTCGGGCCACGCGGTTGCGATGCGACGAACACCCTCGACCAGTTCAAGAGCGCTGCGACGATCATCGTCCATGCCGGTGGATATAGGCAGTACCAGCGGGTCGATGAAGAGATCGACGAGCGGAATGCCGTGCATGTCGACGGCCCGATCGATGGCTCGCTGCGCAATGGAGAACTTCCGGTCGGCCGTCCGGGCCATGGCTGCCTCGGGATCCTCGTCGATGGTGCCGACGACGAGCCCCGCCCCGTAGGTGCGGGCCATGCGGCACATGGCATCGAACTTCTCGTCCCCCTCCTCGAAGTTCGCGGAGTTGATGATGCACTTGCCGCCGGCATGGACGAGCCCCGCCTCGATCGTCGCCGGCTGTGTGGAATCGAGCATCAAGGGGACGTCGACCTGGCGAACCACTTCCTGCACGATCCTGGCCATGTCGGCAGCGTTGTCACGTCCTGTCGCATCGACGTTGATGTCCAGGCATGTCGCCCCCTCTCGTGCCTGCTCGCGCGCAAGCGAAATCATCTCGTCCAGATCGCCTGCTTCAAGGAGTCGCTTGAACCTGCGTGAACCGGACGCGTTCATCCGCTCCCCTACGATGAAGAAGGAGTTCTCCTGCCGGTAGTCCCGCGGCGCATAGAGGCTGCTGCATCCCGGCGTCCATCCCGAGACGTCGCGTCGAGAGCGCTGCTGCTTGCGTGACTGGTCGACGAGCAACTCGATGTGCCCCGGCGTGGTCCCGCAACATCCACCGATGAAGTCGACGCCGTAACGTTCGATGAACTCGCCGACGGTTTCAGCCAGCGGCTCCGGTTTCAATGGGAAATGCGCCTGCCCATCGACAAGTACGGGCAGGCCGGCGTTGGGGACGCATGAAATGCGACGCGGCCAGTTGGCTGAAAGGTACTCGATGTGCGACGTCATCTCCTTGGGACCCGTTGCACAGTTGAGTCCCAGCGAAAAGATCGGATAGGAACGAAGCGCATTGACGGCGGCTGCGATCTCGCTCCCCACGAGCATCGTTCCCGTGGTCTCGATCGTAAGACTGACCATGATGGGGACGTCCTGGCTCGAACGCCCAGCTTCATCAATCGCCTTCAGGCAGGCATTGATCGCGCACTTCACCTGCAGCAGGTCCTGACTCGTCTCGATGAGGAATGCATCGACACCTCCCTCGAGGAGCCCCCTCGCAGCCTCCGCGTAGCTTTCGAGCATCGTTTCCCAGTCGACCTGGCCGAGCGTGATGAGCTTGGTCCCCGGCCCCATCGACCCGAGGACGAACCTCGGCTCCTCACTGGTTGCATGCGCATCACATGCGGCTCGTGCAACCTCGGCGGCTTCACGGCAGAGTGATCTCGCCCAGGAAGCGGCCTCGTCGTCGAACTCGGAGAGCACGAGTGGATTGGCGCCGAAGGTGTTCGTTTCAACCGCATCGGCGCCGATCGACAGGTAGTCCTCGTGGACCGCATGGATGAGGTCGGGTCTGGAACGAACCAGGATGTCGACGCAGTTCTCACGACCGAGGTAGTCACCCTCGATGGACAGATCGAGCTCCTGGATCTTCGATCCCATCGCCCCATCGAGGACCAGTGGCCGCAGGTCGAGAATGTCTGCAAGATGTCGTTTCATAACTCCCTGAAGTCTACTCGCGCTGAGCACCTATTTCACCCGTTCATGCAGATGAACGGATAAAGTTTGGAGAACCGCATTTATGCCCCTACAAACCTGCACTTCGGCCAGATCAAGCCGAGTCCTGCTAGGATTTCGCATCCGAGCACAGGGGCACCCCCTACGAGGCCTCCATGGCAGCCCACATCGCATTTCGATACCGAAATCACGCCCCTTGGCTGCTCATTGTTCTATCCCTCGCCTGCATGGTTCCTGCACAGGTGATAGAGCACCCCCCCCCCCCTGCCACTCCGATGCCCGATGGCACCCGCCTCCTGACACGGTGCTTCAGGGCCATGGGTGGCCCAGGCGAGTTGGAACAGGTCCATTCAATGCATGTGAATGCCGTCGTGAAGGCCGGTGATGAATCGCTTGGAGAGATCGAGATGTTTCTTGCCAAGGGAGACAGGTGCCTCTTTCGATTCACCCAGGCCGATGGTGATACGAACAGTTTCGGCTCGAATGGAACCGTCTCCTGGGAACAGGTTCCCCCGTCGGAGGGTGGCGGCTGGAAGCTGCTTCCAAAGGAACAACTGGCACGGCGGATCGCCGGCAACAACTGGCTTGGAAGAGTTCTGCACCTGGGTGCGGAGACCACCAGCATGAAGACCACCGGCAAGGTGGAGTTCGATGATCGTCCCTGCTGGGCCGTGGATCTCGAGTTCCGCAACGATGAACCCATGACGGCATTCTTCGATGCCGAGACGAAACTCATCACCGGATTCCAGCGCCGCTTCGACATGCCGCAGGAAGAAGATGTCGAATCATTCGTACTTGAGATCGTCTTCGACGAGTGGAAGCCCGTCGGCAAGGTCACACTCTTCCACGAGGTCAGGCTGCAGATCAAGCCGGACATATCGAGCCTGCGACTCAACTACGAGACACTCACGATCAACGATGTTCCAGACTCAACCTTCGACCTCCCCTCCCAGGTGAAGGCACTTGTCCCCGGGCTGCCATCGTCCCCATCGAAGGAATCTCCCGATGGCGGGTGAAGCGACGATCAGCCTGCGTGACGTCAACAAGCAGTTTGGAAACGTCCATGCCGTTCGAGACCTTTCCCTCGACGTGCACAAGGGAAGCCTGATCGGTTTTCTCGGGCCCAACGGTGCCGGCAAGAGCACCACCATCAGGATGATCATGTCGATCATCTATCCCGACTCTGGTTCGATCGATGTGCTCGGGGACTCGGCCCTCGCTGCCAAGGACCGGATCGGATACCTCCCCGAGGAGCGAGGCCTCTACCGGAAGATGCGGGTGGCCGAATACCTCCACTACATCGGAAGGCTCAAGGGCCTGCCGCGGTCCAGCGCGAGATCCGCCGCGAAGTACTGGCTTGACCGGATGGAACTGGTCAAGGTCGAACGGAAACGATGCGAGGAACTCTCCAAGGGCATGCAGCAGAAGGTGCAGTTCATCGCCTCGATCCTGCATGAACCGGACCTGCTGATTCTCGATGAACCCTTCTCCGGCCTGGACCCGGTGAACGCTGAACTCCTCAACGAGGTCATACGCGACCTCAATGCACAGGGTCGCACGATCATCTTCTCGACACACGTCCTGCACCAGGCCGAACAACTCTGCGACAGCATCCTCCTCATCGACCGCGGTGAGAAGATCCTCGACGACACCATGGAGGGCATCCGAAGCACCTTCAATCCACGAACGATCGAGGTCGAGCCGGTCATGGGACAGCAACTGCCGGTGACCATCGAGGGCGTCGAGCGCCGCTCGAACCAGGGAGACGAAGGCGTCGAACTCCATCTCCGGCCCGACACCGATCCCCAGGACGTGATGCGATCGATTCTCGGCGCCTGTCCTGTCCGCTCGATTCGCCTTCGCCGTCCGACACTCGATGAAATATTCGTGATGCTGGTCCGCGATCGAAAGCATGAAGCCCGCGAAGAACATCCAGCGGAAGGGGTCCTCTCATGAAGAAGATCCCCGCCGTCGCCTGGAGGGAGTTCAAGCACACGGCCCTGACAAAGGCCTTCATCATCGGTTCGATCGTCGTACCGGTCCTGATCATCCCGCTGCTGGTCGTCCTCCCTGCATTGTTCAGCAAGGAGGTCGAGCCACTGAAGGGGACGGTCGTACTCATCGGGCCCGATGTCCTGGAAGCCGCCGATGAACTGGCCGCGTCCGAGCGGGGCCGATCGGGACAGCAGGCCCTTGAAGAGACCCTCGAACAACTGCCCGAAGGAACGGTGGACCCCCTCTCGAAGCAGATGGCCTCCTCGATGCTGGGATCGGATGCGGAGCTCGACCTGTCCTTTCGACGTGGCGAATACGCCGAGCTCGAGGACCTGAAGGAACAGGTCCGTTCCCATGATTTGACGGCGGTCGTCGTGCTCCAGGATGGAATCCTCGAACGACACCCGACTCGCGAGTTCAATCGATTCGAGGTCTTCGTTCGACCCGGCCTCTCGGCGAGACACCTGGAGATAATCGACGACCTCATCTCGGATGCGGTCGTGGAAACCCGGGTCGGCGCGACCGGGATGAAGTACGAGGAACTTCGCACCATGATGCGAGCTCCCCGATCCGAGACGATGCGACTTCAGGAAGGAGGCGGTGAAGCCGTCGAATACGAGTGGGCCAAGCGCCTGATCCCGATCGCCTTCATGTTCCTGGTCTGGATCGCAACCTTCACGAGCGGCAACTACCTGCTGACATCGACGATCGAGGAGAAGTCGAACAAGGTGATGGAGGTGCTCCTGAGCGCCATCAGCCCCTTCCAACTCATGGCGGGCAAGATCCTCGGGCAGGCCTTCGTGAGCCTCGTCACGCTGGTGATGTACGGGGGCCTGGGCATCGCTGCGCTGATCGCACTGTCACAGGCCGATCTCGTGCCGATCTCCATGATCATCTGGCTGCTGCTCTTCTTCGGGATGGCCTACTTCATGATCGCCTCGATCATGGCGAGCGTCGGCAGCGCAGTGAGCGATCTGCATGACGCGCAATCCCTCATCGGACCGGCCATGATGGTCCTGATCCTGCCGCTGATCCTCTGGATGCCCATCTCCGAAGCGCCCAATGGCATGCTTGCCATGGTGACAAGCTGGATACCACCCCTGATCCCCTTCATCATGATCCTTCGCGTAACGGCCTCGGGTGATCCCGTGCCGCTGTGGCAGATTCTCGGCACCCTCGTCGCCGGGTACGGCGCCGTGATTCTCATGATCTGGCTCTGTGCACGGATCTTCCGCGTCGGCGTGCTGATGCAGGGCAAGCCTCCGAGTCCACTGCAACTGCTCAAGTGGGTGCGTTACAAGTAACCGCCCTGCCTGAGACCTTCTTCCATCCTGGAATGAGGATTCCAAGGACTGCAAGGACATTGAGCAGAAGGTAGACCATGGACAGGCCCACGAAGAGTGAAACCCATTGAATCTCCACGACCCCTGGAATGTCCTGTGGCTCCCCGCCTGGAAATCCCGTAACCCAGATGCCGCTCAATACGATCGCGGAAACATATCCGAATTGTCCCGACCCCTGAAGCAGCCCCATGTCGGTCGCCCCGCCACCTGAACGAGCCCCCAGCGCGAAGGTTGTCGGAATGAGGCCTGCTCCTCCCAGTCCCATGATCACGAACATGAGAGTCAGCCACGACGCCCCGAGACCTTCGCCTGCGGATAAACCGAGGAAGGCCAGACCATAGAGGCTGAAAGCGACAATGCGCACACGGAGCAGACCGACGCGATCGGCAATCCAGCCCACCGGTCCATTGAAGACAGCCATCATCAGGAGCGTGATCGACGGGAGGAGCCCGGCCATGGCCGTCGACATGTTCAAGGAATAGGTCAAGTAGATCGCCCCTGCAACAGTCAACGCGCCACCGAGGCCCCGATCGCAGAAACTCATCAACATCGCCGGCCATACCGGGTACCGGCGTCGCAAGCGCCTGCCTTCATCGGGATGGTCTACATGAGCTCCACGTGGCGGCAGCTTTCCCAGAAGCAGACAGGCCACCACTGCAAGAACGCCACACTCGAAGGCCCCGATCAGAAAGACGCCTGAAGGAAAGGTTTCACCGTACAGCCCCCCGGAAACAAGCCCGATGACGAGACCGAGCATCATCACCGTCCCAGCCAGGCCGAAGCGGAAGCCGCGTTGTTCCACCCTGCCGCTTCGCGAGACGACGGACAGTATGCCGGCGAGCACGACCATGTCCGGCGCTCCTTCGAACGCCCTCACCGCGAGTGTCCAACCAAGACCGAGTGGCATCGACATCAGCCAGTAGCAGGCGCCGTTGAGGAGAGCCGCGGTTGCAATAAGGATCCCCGGACTCATTCTGCGACGCATCCATGGCAACAGCGGAAGTACGCCCAGAACACCGATCATGTTGACGGTCATGAACCAGAATGCCGCCTCGAGACCCACTTCGTAATGATCCACGAAGAGCGCCTTCAGAACCGGCGGAAACATCGCATCCGGCATCGTCGCAAGCAGGAGCATCAAGTACGCGCCGCACGAGATGACCGGCGACAGTGACATCGCGGAAGAATCAGCGACTTCGTTCAGATCCTCGACGGGGGTCGATTCATTCAACGACACCCGGCAATCCCTTGGACAGACCGATGAGAATGAGGCCAAGTTGATGGAATGTTTCACTGGCTGCCCTGATGACACGATCCTGGTCCTCAATGGACGGCACGGACATGTTCATGCGAGCCTTGAACTCCATCCAGTTGGGCATGACCTGATTCCCATGGGCCGAGTAGTAGGCCAGGCCGTGTTCCGCATCACACCCGTACATCTCAGCGATGCACTTGCTGAGAATCATGCCCCCAAGCGTCGATCCTTCGAGGACATACAGGATCCCCAGCAGGGAGATCGGATCCGAAGCCCCGATTGATTCCACCCACTGCACCATGTCCGCGGTGGCATCTGCTGCCTCTGCAGGCACATCAGCGTCTACATGCCATTCCAGATCGGCGGCAAGCAGTGGCGCACGCTCGGTCGTACCAGTCCATGCTGACATGACAGCCGTGTTCGAACTTGCATTCAAGGCCGTTTCCAGCACCTCATGGACACGCTTCCAGCAGGCGAGTTGACCTGCATACCGGGCCTGGGGCATCGTCTTCGCCATGATGCCGGCATTGAAGGGGATCGCCTCGGTTTGTGCATGGGCTTCGGCGGTTTCCGCCTTCAGCCGATCCATCAGCGTGGCTTGATCCATCGTGCTTTCCGTTGGTGAGTGCATCCTGAACTCGATCCTGTATCTGGAATTTTGCCTCGTAGATGTGGTTGCGTCATTTCGTCGGACCCGTCATCATCCCTGAAATGGGTTCCAAAGTCCAGAACGACCCGGCGAATGCCCTCGAGGGAGTGGTGCGCGACGGCATGACAATCGCTGTCGGCGGCTTCGGTCTCTGCGGCATTCCCGAGCAGTTGATCCTCGCCCTCCGGGACACGGGCGTCGGCAACCTCACCGTCGTCTCCAACAACGCGGGCGTCGATGACTGGGGGCTGGGCCTCCTGCTGCAGACACGCCAGATCCGGAAGATGGTCAGTTCCTACGTGGGTGAAAATGCCGAGTTTGAACGCCAGTTCATGGCGGATGAACTTGAATTGGAATTCACGCCTCAGGGCACTCTTGCCGAGCGACTCCGCGCCGGGGGCGCAGGCATCCCCGGGTTCTATACACGCACCGGGGTCGGCACGATCGTGGCGGAGGGGAAGGAGACCCGCGAGTTCGACGGTGACACCTACGTCCTTGAGCGTGGCATCAAGGCGGACCTGGCCCTCGTGAAGGCCGCAAAGGGTGATGAAGCAGGCAATCTCATCTACAGGATGACGGCCCGCAACTTCAACCCGATGGTGGCCATGTGCGGGGCGATCACGATCGCCGAGGTCGACGAACTGGTGCCCATCGGGGACCTTGACCCCGATTCCATTCATTCGCCCGGCATCTTCGTAGATCGGATCGTCGAGACGACCTCCGAGAAGCGAATCGAGCAGAAGACCGTCCAAACAGCCTGATCCGTGATTTACCGGCCCCATTGGTGCACTTGCAGGGCACTTTTTCACGATGACATGCGATATTCTGGCCTGCATGGGCGTTCAACCCCATGCTTGGGGGAACTGCCCCTGCAGGGAGAAACATCGACGCGTTGTCGAAGCCTGCAACCGACCCCGATGAGAGAGGGGCCCGCACCTGCCAGGAACTGGCTTGAACGGGCGGATGACCATGTCACAAACGACCACGATCACGACTCGAGCCCTCAGGCAGTCACTTCTGGCCATTCCACTGCTGATCTGTGCCATCGCCATGCCCGTCATGGGTCAGGTTGCGGGGATCGGCAAGGCACTGAAGCCCGAGTTCTTCACCCGGGATCTCATCATCTTCATCGAAGGCCTCGACCTGGATGAAACCCAGCAGATCATCGTCGAGGCGCTCTTCGATGACTACGAGCAGTCATTCGCCGAGGGAATCGATCGAATGGAAGGTCGGATCGAGGACATCCAGGGTGACATCGAATCACTGAAGGACGATCCGCAGAAAGTTCTTCGACTGGTCATCGGCCCGATCGAGGAATGGATGATGGAACGCGATGTCCTCGGTGACCAGCTCATCGAGAACGTCCGAGTCATTCTCGTACCGGCCCAGGAAACCCTCTGGGTCGAGTTCACCCGGAAACTCTACATCGAGCAGCACCTCTCCGACGGCGTGATGAGCGGAGAGAACGTGAACCTCTTCCACGTACTTCGCGACCTGAGCCTCGACGAGTCGACCACGAACCAGATCAAGCCGACGGTCGACGAGTACGCCGTCGAACTGCACGAGTCGCTCAGGAACAGGACTCGCCTCGTGCAGGGACCGCATGCGACGCTGCTTGAAACGATCAATGCAGCCGACACGCCGGCCGACCAGGCACGCAAGCTCGACGTCATCGACGCGAGAGTCGCCATCCGGAACATCAACGACGATGGAATCAACGCGATCGCCCGGGCGCTTCCCGAGGACAAGGGCATCGAGTTCTGGAACGAGGCCATGAAACGCGGCTATCCGCGCATCTTCAGACGTACCGCCGCCCAGCGGGTCCTGGAGTCCGCCGCTGCGATCACGACCTATCCGGAAGATACGCAACTGGCCATCGACCAGTTGCTCGCCGAGTACTACGTCGAACTCGACGACTTCAACACCAGGCTGCTCGACAAGCAGCGGGTCTTCGATCCCGATCGATTGCGGGAAAGCATCAAGAACAGGCAACGGAAACGTGACGGTGAAGAGACCGTCCGCCTGGAGGATCCCACGAGGGAACTGATCGCCCAGCGCAAGGCGATGGGCACCCGGTACATCGATCGCCTTCGTGAACTGCTGTCTCCCGAGGAATTCGACAAGCTCGAGGGAGCCCGTCGATACGCGCCTCCACCGGCCAGCATGACACCGAAGGAAGCCGAGCAGCTCCAATTGAACTTCAACCGCAACGTCAACTCGACTCCCCAGGGCAAGGGAAACGATCCCCGGACGAAACCCACTGCGCCCGGAGGCAAGAAGCCGGCGGAAAAGGGTGATCGGGGACGTGACTGACACCAGCATTCTTCCAGGAGTTGGCGCATGACGCCCGACCAGGAACCAATTGAATCCGAGCAACTCCTGGCAACACAGGAATCTTCACTTGGTGGCAACACGGAGGATGAGATTCGTGAACGTTGCCGGGTGCTTGGCCTGACCTGGCATGAACGACCGACACAGGCGGATCCCGCCGCCACCTCGCTGATCGAAGCGGACGTCGCGGTACGACTTCGCGTGGTCCCACTCCGATTGGAGGGATCACGCCTGATCCTGGCCATGCTCGACCCCCTCGATACGGATGCCGCCGATGAGATCGCCACGCTCACGGGAAAACCCGTCACTCGCGAAGGCATGGAGAAGAAACACTTCTCGGAACTCATGCGGGAGCACTACGGCACGACCGCCTCGAAGATGGCCGACGCCCTCGCCGGCAGTTCAGAAGACCTTGATGACGACCTGGAACACAATCTCGAGGCCATCGAGGCGGATGACATCCACCGCATGGCCGAGGAACCGACCCTCATCAACCTGGTCAACCTCATCCTCCTGGAGGCGATCCAGGGCCGCGCCTCGGACGTCCACATCGAACCCTTCGAGAATGAACTGACGGTCCGGTACAGGATCGACGGTCTGCTGCACACGCAGAAGCCTCCGCCGAAGCATCTCCAGCCGGCGTTGATCGGCCGCATCAAGATCATGTCGGGAATGAACATCGCCGAGCGATACGTTCCCCAGGACGGGAAGATCGCCCTTCGCTTCGAGGGAAGGAAGGTCGACATCCGTGTCTCGACCGTGCCCACGCTCTACGGCGAGTCCGTCGTCATGCGTATTCTCGACAAGACCTCCTTGTCACTGGATCTCGAGACGCTCGGAATGAGAACGGAGCTCATCTCGACGATGGATGAACTCATCCAGAAGCCCCACGGGATGGTCCTCGTCACCGGACCAACCGGCTCGGGCAAGACGACGACACTCTATGCCTCGTTGACGAGGCTCTACGATCCGAGCAAGAAGATCATCACGATCGAGGACCCCGTCGAATACGAACTCGGCGGCATCAACCAGATCCCGGTCAATCCGAAACGTGGCCTGTCCTTTGCCAGCGGTCTGCGATCGATTCTCCGCCTGGACCCCGACGTCGTGTTCGTCGGCGAGGTCAGGGACGGGGAGACCGCGGACATTGCGATCCGATCCGCCCTGACCGGACACCTGATCTTCTCCACCCTCCATACGAATGACGCCATCAGCAGTATCGGCCGGCTCGTCGACATGGGGGCCGAACCGTTCCTCGTCGCCTCCGTGCTCGAGGGACTCCTTGCACAACGACTCGGACGACGAACCTGCCCTCACTGCAGGGAACAGGTTCCGATGACGGACGAACAGGGCCAGCGACTCCGGAGCGACGAACGGGACATGTTCGACGGACGCGTATGGCATGGTGTCGGCTGCGAGAAATGCAACAACACGGGATACCTCGGTCGAATCGGGTACTTCGAACTGCTGAAGATCAACGGACCGCTCCGCGCAGCGATTTCATCGGGAATGAGCTCCAACGATCTCCGGGATGTCGCACGGAACGACTACGTGACCATGCGGCAGGACGGGCTCCTCAGGGCCGTCGAAGGCGAAACGACCATCGCGGAAGTCCTGCGGGCGACGCAGGACGCCGACGACATGGAAGGTTGAACAGGACATGCCGACCTTTCAATACCAGAGCCTGACGGCCGACGGCACGAGACAGAGCGGCGTGATCACGGCGCAGAACAGGGCTGATGCCGTTCGACAGCTTCTCGGCAGGGGGGAAACCGCAACGAGCATTTCCAGCGCTGCCGGTGACGAGCATGGTGAAGAGGCGTACCCGGAAGCACCCGTTGCTCGAACACGCATCGGCCGAGGCTCCTCCAGGCCTCGCATGTCACGGGCCGAAATGGGAACCTTGATCAGGGAACTCGCCACGGCACTCGAAGCGGGCCTCCCGCTGATGCAATCGTTGAAGACCATCAGGAAGCAGGCCTCGGGCAAGGGAGCCCCGGCTGTGCTCGACTTCATGATCGAACGGGTCGAGGCCGGTGAACCGCTCTACAAGGCCGCCCAGGACTACGGCCGACCCTTCGACGACCTGATCGTCGGCATGCTTCGTGCAGCCGAGGCCTCGGGCCGTACGAGTGAGATCCTGCACCAGCTCGCTGAACTGCTCGATCGGGGCGTCGAGCTCAGGCGCGAGCTGATGGGCGCACTCTTCTATCCCTTCATCGTCGCCATGCTGATCGTCGCGAGCATCGTCATTCTCGTGACGGTGGTCGTGCCGCGCATCATGGAACCGATCATCGCCGCAGGAGGCGGAGTCCACACCCTCCCCCTGCCGACGAGGATCATCCTCGGTGCCGCGGACTTCGCGTCCAGCTGGTGGCTCGCCTGCATCGTCGTCGCCGCCATCGGCTGGTATGGATGGAACTCGTGGGTAGGTCAAGCCGAGAACCGGGTCCGCTTCGATCGATTCAAGCTCAGGGTCCCGATCCTCGGACGGCTCAATCGGGACGTCGCGGTCGCCCGCTTCACCCGTACCCTCGGCACACTCACCACCGCAGGCCTCCCACTGCTCGATTCCCTCCGAATCACGCGGGACACGCTGGGCAACACCGCCATGATGAATGCGATCGATGAAGTGGAGCATCAGGTCACCGAGGGCAAGCCGCTGGCCGACCCCCTGGAACGATCCGGGCTCTTTCCCCCGCTGCTCGTCCAGGTCGTGAACCTCGGCGAACGCTCGGGCAAGCTCGAGAACATGCTGCTCCACGCCGCGACCGCGTTCGATCGACAGGTCAATGTCTCCATCAAGATCGTGACCAAGGCTCTCCCCCCCCTCCTGATCGTGATCATGGCCTGCCTGGCCGGGTTCGTGCTTGCGGCCATTCTCCTGCCCCTGCTCGAGATGCAGGCACTGATGCAATGAAACAGAACCAGTTCGAGTTCGTTGAACTCGTGGAAAGAGGTACCAGAACAATGCATGACATGAATGACCGAAGAAAAAGACGCAGACGACATCGACGCGGCTTCACGCTCGTCGAGATCATCGTCATCGTGACGATCATGGCGATTCTCATGACCGTCGTCGCGACGACCCTGACCCAGAGATTCGGCGCAGCCAAGAGCAGCCTGGCCAAGACCGGGGCCGCTCGCCTCAATGCCGCCCTGCAGAACTACCTGATCGACCAGGGCCTCTCGGCCCCACCACCCGACTTCGACTTCGAGACCCTCATCCTCCGAAGTGACGAAGGTGGAGGAATCAACGGGCCGTACGTCGAGAACGTCGATCACATCAAGGATCCATGGGGCAACCCGTACGTGCTCGTCATTCCCGGAGAGGTCAACCTCACGTGGGACATCATGTCCTACGGCGAGGGTGGTCAACCAGGAGGCGAAGGTCCGTTCGCAGACGTCACGAACTGAACCATGCGTCCCGCCGCCTCCAGTTCGCACCGCCGCGGGTTCACGATGGTCGAGATCATCATGGTCTGCGTCATCCTGGCGCTGCTGCTCTCGGCGATCCTCGTACGGCTCACGAGCCTGCAGGGACGGAACTTCGATACGGTCGTCGACCAGGCCGGCGACCTGCTCATGATGTACGCACTGCGCAGTGAACACGCCCGCCAGCCGGTGGGACTCTTCGTCGACGAGTCCAGGAGCTCGATCAGGCTGATGCGACGGGAGTCCGGGGACGATCCCGGGGACACGTCCCTCTGGAAGTCGGATCCGACCGTCCGGGAAGTCCGCCTGCCGGACTTCATGAGCATCTACGAACTCGAAATCTACATCGACGGGGACCAGGCGGACCTGACCCAGTGGCCCCTTTCCACCATGCCCGGTGAAGATCGACCCGCCGTCGAAATCGTCCTGTACCACGAGGACCGCGAGGTTCGACTGAACCTTCCGCCGACGGCACTGGCGCCTGTCCGGATCGAGGATGGACGCGACACCCTCCCCGTTCGCGAGATGGAGGACCTCGATACCACCGGTCGCTGGCAGGAGGACTGGTGAGATGACTTCTGCACGAAGACATGTCCGGCGAAGAGGTGTCGTGCTGCTCGACGTGATTCTCGGCGCCCTGCTGCTTGCGACCGGCCTGGCGATCGTGGTGTCCCTGAGCACCCAGTCCCTTGCGCGGCAGGTCGAGGGTGAGCATCGGATGACCGCGGCCTGGTTGGCCGACGAACTCCTGTCCATGGTCCTCGTGGAAGGCCCGCAGCAACTCGCCGGCAGCTCTCCGGAGATCTGGATGGGCGAAGGCGGAGGGAACGGTCGGTTCGACGAACCCTTCTCGGACTACACCTATGAACTGGACATCAACTACATCGATGACTTCCAGCCCTACGTCGTGACGGTGTACGTGCGATGGCCCAACCGGAGCGGGATGGGCGAACTCTCGGTCTCCACCCGGATCTCGCACCGGCGAGGGGAGGACGAGGAGGAACCCCCCAGAGAACCCCTCGAGCCACTTGACAGGGACAGTCGCTACTTCGACGAGGAGGGCGCATGACGGCTGTACGCAGCATCCATCCACGTGTACGAAGAGGATTCACGATCGTCGAACTGATCCTGGCCGGCGTCATCGCGTCCCTGGTCATCGGAGTCCTGACGATGTCGATGTCGCAGATCATCAAGTCCAAGTCGATCAGCAAGGAACGACTCGACGCATTCGTGCGGGCCGACGTCGCCCTGAAGAACCTCCGACGCGACATGATCTCGATTCTCAGGCGGGACGACCTGTTCTTTACTCGCCTGAAGATCGAGGATGACTCGATCCAGACACCCAGAGGTGAGTTCAACCGTGATGAGATTCTCCTCTTCAACCATCGACTCAGGGCATCGAGGGAAATCGACTACAACGGAGAAGGGGTCGAGTACGAAACCGCCTACCGTGTCGATGACGACGACTGGGGGCCGGTTCTCTGGCAACGACGAGACGCCCTCCCCGACCAGTACCCGACGGCCGGAGGAATCGTGACCCCGATCTCGGAAGGCGTCGTCGAACTCTCGGTCGAGGCCTGGGATGGAGAACAATGGCTGGAGGACTGGGACTCCGACTACGACGGGTTGCCTCACGCACTGCGCATCTCGGTCCGGGCAAGTGGACACCTTCCCGGCGAATCCGCGTGGGACGCGCCCATCGCGACACTTCGGACGATCGTTCCGCTTGATCGCGTCCCACCACCCGATGACGTGATGGAGGATCAACTTCAGCAGTTGATCGCCCTGCTCAACAATGAAGGCGGCGACGGTGAAGGCGGCATCGGAC
The DNA here is from genome assembly GCA_002722935.1 of Phycisphaerae bacterium. GTDB lineage: Bacteria > Planctomycetota > Phycisphaerae > Phycisphaerales > SM1A02 > SP202. Next base: position 22,597 of record PBMX01000024.1, read on the forward strand.
TCAATGCCGACGGCGGAGAGGATGGCGAGGGCGCGATCAACAACGATGCCGCCGAAAGTTCCGATGGACCTCCCGACATCAACACCATTCTGAATGAACTGAACACGGAGCGACCGGATTGAAACGCCATGCATGCACAGTCCGGAGGAGTTCTGCCACGAGACGCGGCTCGGTGATCATCGTGATCATCTGGGCGATCTCCATCTGCGCCCTGCTCGTCACATCCCTGATGGTGTTCGCAGGTCGCCAGTCGATGCTCGGTCACGAGACCGTCGACCGGATCCGCGCACGCTGGGCCGCGAGAGCCGGCATTGAATCGACCCTCGCCGTGATGGGGCACCATACGGAGGAGCCGGAGATCGATCATGCCCTCGCGATGAACCTGGACATGGAAGTCGTCGCGGCTGGTGAAACGGACCACGGCACATGGTCGATTCTCTACGACGATCTCGACGGACAGCGATGGCCCGGCCCGATGGATGAACACATGAAACTGAATGTCAACGGCGACGGCCGAGGGTACATCGCCGTGATCTTCTCACCGCTCTCCTGGGGAGTCGCTCCGGCGATCGAGGACTGGATCGACGAGGATGACGACCCCCGCGACCTCGGCGTCGAGCGTGATTACTACCTTTCTCTGGATGCACGCTACGAGCCCCGGAACGACTACCTCTGGCACATCGCGGAATTGGAACTCATCGCAGGCCTGGACCCTGAAGACATCCGTGGCGAGGACTGGAACCTCAACAATCGACTTGATGAGAACGAGGATGACGGCGACGGCTCCCTCCCCGAAGACGAGCCGGACAATCGCCTTGAGGGAGGGTGGGCCGCCTACCTGACCGCATCGACCATCGCCGACGGAGCCACCGCCAGCGGACTGCCTCGGCTGTATTTCCCCGCGACCACGGTCGAGGAACTGGCTGAACGAACTGGTCTCCAGCCCAGCCAGGCTGAAGCCCTGATGAACATGGCCAAGGAGGACGGATTCGAGCTCGAATCACTGATAACGACCCCCTTGGGAGTCGAAGCGGATGAGGACGGTGGAGGGCCTGGCAGCTCCGCCAGCAGCGGGGATTCAAGCGTTCCACCCCTCGAGGATTGGCAGATAACGGCGATTTTCGATGAAACCACGACAAACAAGCCACACCAGCAGGCCGTCGGCAAGCTCAATATCAACACGGTCCCCCGGACACTCCTCCTCGACATGTACACCGGACAGGAGGATCTCGTCGAAAACATACTCAGCATGCGAAGAAACAGGGCCGAGGGCATCACGAGCATCATGGACCTCCGGGAACTGCCCGGCATGACAGATGATCTTCTCTGGCAGTTGGCGAGGACCTTCACGACCCGAAGCAACGTCTACACCATCACTTCGCGAGGCCGAAGTGGCAGTTCCGGGGCAGAAGTTGAAATCGTGACCACCGTTGATCGTTCAACTGTGCCGGTTCGGATCCTCGAATACAGGGAGGAATGAGCCGTAAGGGCTCATGAGGGCCTCCAGGAGCGCCAAGGACAGGGTTTCATCCATTCTGGATCACGCAGTGACGAGTACACCCAGGACATCTTCAGGGTTCAACGAGGCCTTCATACTCCACCTTCGTGGAGCTGCATGGCATGGTCTTCTTGCAGAATTGGACCCAGTGCTCGGCCCACGCGTGCTGGAAACCGTCTCCTTCGAAGGCCAGGGGGACCAGGCCGTCCAGGACTGGATCGATCATCGAGGCGTCAAGACCGTTCGAGCCATCCTCCCGGCCTCGAATGTGATCTGTCGAACATGCAGTCTGCCGGTAACCGATGAGGCACAACTCGAGTCCGCCCTGCAGTTGCAGGTAGAGACACGCCTGCTTGGTGCCGCCCCGACCCACAGGACTGGAGCAGCACTCCTGCCAGCCGCCTCCCATGCCAGCACGCGGACGGGCTTGATCCTCGCCTGGCCTGAAACCTCGAGTTTCACAGGCCCGCAACTCGAGGAATCCCCCTATTTCATACCGGATATCGCGGCGCTTGCTTCTCTGGTGGATGGACTTCATCCCGCCGACCCATTGGTGTGGTGTGATCGGACGGACGGCTCCGTAGGCCTCGTCCTGGCCCAGCAGGAACGCGTCCTTGTCCGCGCCACCCGCGAAGAACCCGGCCTCGACCAATCCGCAAAGGACAGGTTCCACAACCTGCTTCTTGAAACCGCCCTCCAGACCGGCAGTACCCAGGACTCGGCCGAGTCGATGGCACAACGAACAACTTCGTCGATGGAAGCCCTCCAGGGCAGTCAACTCCTCCTGTTGCCACAGGAGGTTGTCGACAGTATCCATGAACGTGCCAGGGATGTACCCACTGATCCGGACTGGCTCAACGAGTGGGGCATCTGCCTTGGAGCCGCCATGGCAATGGGAGACGACCTGGTCCTGCTGACGTCCTTCAGGCGCGAGATTCCCATGGAGGCTCCCGCCTTCCTTGAAATGAGCACCGAGCGGCTGGGGATGAAGAACGTAGCCGCACTCCTTGCACTCGTTGCCGTACTCGTTCTTGCCTTCGGTCCCCTTCTCGTCCACGGCACGAGGCTCGGCCTTCTTTCGATCCTGCACCCCGAGATCGATGCACAGGTTCGTTCCTACGAGGAGGGCACGAACCAGTCGACGATGTACAGGGCCATGATGAACGAGGCATGGCCGATGTCGAAGCTCATGGCCGACATCGCGAACAACACGCCCGAAGGCATCGATATCGAATCCATCAAGATCGGGCATGGTGAACCGGTGAAGATCCGCGGAGTCGCAAAGCCAAGTGGTGATGGAGATGCCGCCGCGCTGGCGACCCTGATGAAGGCCCAGCTGCAGGGCTCCGGGGTTTTCGATGACGTGACCCTGCGATGGGAAAACTCCGAGACCTACGGGGACCGCTCCTTCGACATCAGTGCCGAGGTGAAGCGGCCTCATTTCAGGCCCGCCTACGCAACCGAGCAGGACTTCGGAGCCTGGACTCTTTCCGCGAGGCGAAGTGGAGAAGGGCCCGGCGGTGAGGAGTCGGGTGACACGGGCGATGTACTCGTCGAGGCCGAGACTCCCAGGACCCCGGTGGTGGCCACGCCACCCCAAACGAATGACCTTGTCGAATCGCAGTCCCCTCGCACCTCGAGACCAAGCCGCGGCGGCAATGACGGGCTGGCTTCCCGAGGAAACTCCGACAATCAGGGAGCCGACCTGACGAGTGTTCCCACCGGGCGTATTCCCGAACCGCTCACCGAGGACCAGATCAGCACCCTGTCGATGGACGAGGCGAGGATCAAGCTCAAGGAAGTCGCGGATGCACGGAAACACGTCAGGGATGAAGCCGTGAAGGATCGACTTCAGACCGAGTTCAGGATGATCATGAACCACATGCGAGTACTGCGTGAAAGCGGAGGATCCCGATGATCGATGCGAACACGCATGTCGAGCGATTCAAGGGACTGCCGAGATCCTGGCAGTGGATCCTCCTCGCGACCACGTTCATGGTCGCCTTCCTGACCTGGGCATATGTCATCGCCCCGATCGGGGACGGCTGGGCCGAGCAGGCGAACCGCATCGAAGCGGACCTCGACCGCACCAGCAGCGGCATTGCGATGGATGCCCACACGAAGAACGCCGTCATGATCTTCGGCCCACTCGATCTGCCCAACAAGAAGGCCGACGGGTCGTTGACGCTGATCGAGAACGTGCAGATGATTCTCGCCGATCGCGGAATCACGAATGACACCTTCTACCAGTCGCAAAGTGCGAACATCAAGGCAAGCGTGCTTCCGTGAGTTGCGCGTGCGGGCGAGAAGATCGAGCGCATCAAGGGTGAACTCGACTTCGAATCGAAGCCCGAGGTGGCCATCGCCATCATCGCCGACATGGAACGAAGCCCTGAGATCGAAGCGATCTCGAACCTCAAGATGGACAAGTTGGGCAACGGCCAGGTTCGAACCCGCCTGACCGTGGAAGCATGGGTGAGAACACGATGAACACATCGAAACAGTCATCACTTCGCGGCCCCCTGGGGATCAGCCTGCTGGCTCTCCTGATCATCGGCGTGTTCCTCGTGGCCATGATGCCGGCCATCTACAGGTCGGCATCCACGGTCTTCACCTCCGGTACTGATGAGGCCGGTTCGATCGACAACCTGATCGTGGCCCATTCGGGAAACATGGACACGGACCTGGACCGGTTCAACGGCCGGTCCTTCTTCTACCTGCCGCCGATCAAGCGACGCCCGGCTCCACCACCCCCACCGCCTCCGCCGCCGGTGGTCACCGAGCCGGTTGAACCTCCTCCACCACCGCCGCCCACCTACCCACCGAACTACACGGGGCCGAAACTCATTGCCATCCTGGGCGATGAAGCCTGGTTCCGGAAGCCCAGCAGCCTCAAGTTCGGTGTCGAGGATCCCAAGACCCGGATCCGGGTCGGTGAAACGATGCATGGCATCGAACTGCTGTCGACGAATCCACCGCGTGGCATCGAGGTCAAGTACAACGATGGAGGCCCCTACGAGGTCCCCCTCATCGACATGGACTCGGATCCCTTCTCGAAGGACATCGACACGTCGGTCCCCCGGGGAATTCTCGAGGATATCGACCAGGAGGATGCCGCCCCGGCATCGCCTCCTCCAGCCGTCGAAACCCCCGCTGAACCGGCCCAGGAGCCCCCTTCAAAGGCAGTTTCTCCGGAAACCCCCTCTGAAACCCCTGCCGAGCAGGATCCACCCCCACCGCCGGTCCCCTCCCAGTCACCCGGCGGGCTCGATGAGTTCGAATGACCCTCGATTTGGTGGAATAGAGCCCCTCTCCGATTCGTTCAACAGGCCCAGTCGATCCGATACAGGGTGCATGGACCTATTGAAACCGGAGGGAATCCAGACGTGGCATCCAGGCAGTTGATCCGATTCGTATTTCCGACTCTTCTCTTCGTAGCGGCCCCGGCTCTCCTCGCCCAGGCCCAGGAAGATGAGCGACCGGCCCCCGAACCACCGACCACTGCGGGAGCACCGGAAGAGGACACGTCCGACCCCATCACCTTCCCCGGGACGGATGAAACCGTCTCGACTCGAGAAGGTGCGTCCTCGCGTCCATCCGACAGGATCGATCCCGAGGAAGAGGCTCACCTGGAACGACGGCCCATACCGGAAGGCAAGATGAACCTCGCGCTTGACGAGGTTTCCATCTCCGACCTGATTCCATGGATCGCCGAGATCACCGGGAAGATCGTCATGCCCCTGGGCCTGGAAGGATCGGGCATCGGGCTTGGAACCGGCGGTGGGAAGATCACCCTCATCGTCGACGAGCCGATCGAGAAGCGTGAAGCTCTGGAGATGATCTTCAGCGCCCTGCGCATGAACAAGATCGCCGTCATCGAACGACCTGATGTCATCATCCTGACCAAACTCGAGATCACCCAGATCACGAACGAGATGAGTGACATCCCCGTGCTCGACTCGGCGGTCGACGTGCGGGATCGCATGGACCGCGGCACCATCGTCCTGAAGATCTTCAACGTCGAACGAACCGATGCCGTCGAGATCTCGGAAAAGCTGGCCGACATGAAGCCGGACTACGCCGAGGTCTGGGTGGACGAGATGTCGAACCAGATCATCGTGCTCGGTGACATCGGCCTCTGCCAGCAGTACGACAAGATCATCCGGGAACTGGACCAGAAATGGCTCAACAGGAAGCTGCACACCTTCCGGCTCAGGTGGGCCGACGCCAACGAGGTCTCCAACAACATCCTCGACATCTTCGAGGAAGGGACGGCAACCGCATCCTCCCGTTCTCGATCGTCCAGCACCAACCGGTCGAATACGCAGCAGCGGGGCAACACGCGAACCACGTCCACGACCACCGCCTCCGGCGTCGAGCTGCGCCTCACGGTCAACGTCCAGCAGAACGCGGTGACGGTGCAGTGTGAACCGGAGGTCATGGAAGAGATCGCGATGCTGATCCTGACCGAGTGGGATGTCCCCCGTTCGCCCGGAACTTCGAGGCTCTTCGTCCTCAAGTACACCGATCCATTGAAGGTCAAGACCCTGCTCGAGGAAGTGCTCGGTGAAAGCACCGGGGCCTCGGCGACCGCCCGGGGTGGGCAGAACGCCCAGCGCGCAAATGCGACCCAGGCGATCTCCGGCATCTACTCCATCGATGCCTACCCGGACAAGAACGCCCTGCTCGTACTCGCCAAGACCGTCGAGTCGTTCGACTTCATCCAGACCATCATCAATGAACTGGATCAACCCAGCTCCGTGGGCGTCCCGCGAATCGTTCCCTTGAAATACGCCCGGGCCGTGGAACTGGCCGAGGAACTCAACGTGCTGCTCTCGAAACCGGGCGCGAACGTTTCAATCCCGAGACCGGAGTCGGGACTCAGCGGCGAGGGATTCGAATCCCCAAGCGGCACCGGTACCGGCAGTTCAACTGCCGACAGTTCCGGAAGCCAGGACCTGTCCTTCCCATGGCAGCGAGGGAGCGAGTCGGATGACCAGTCGCCGGAGTCCTCGCTGATCGGCAAGGTTCGAATCGTCCCCGTGGTGCGGCAGAATGCACTGGCCATTCTTTCTCCAGCCGCCTTCGTCGAGCCCATGGTGGACCTGATCCAGAACTTCGACATTCCCCGCAGGCAGGTCCTGCTGTCGGCGACGATCGTAGAGGTCGACATCACGGATCAGTGGAATCTCGGGACCAAGTGGGGCAACAACCCGCAGGCCTCCAGCAGCGTCAACGGGCAGTTCTTCGGTGGCGGCCTCTTCGATGCCGCAGCCGGCACAGCTGGCGCGGCCGGAGGATTCAGCTTCGGGATCACCGACTTCCTCGACAACCTGCTCGATGGAACAACCAGTTCCACACTGAATGTCAGCGCATTCGATGTCCAGGTGATCATCGAGGCCCTCGCGCAGGTCACCAATACCCGCATCATCCAGGAGCCGCGTGTCTTCACCGCGGACAACGAGGAAGCGATCTTCTTCTCGGGCAAGGAAGTCCCGATCCCCGTGAGCAATACGACCGACCTCAGTGGCGGCAACTCGCTCAATACGCAGATCGAGTACAGGGACGTGGGTGTCTTCCTCAACGTGAGGCCGCGAATCACCCAGGAAGGAACGGTCGACCTGGAAATCAGCCTTCAACTCTCGGATTCGGTCGGCAATGCAACGGTCGGCCAGATCCAGGGTGAAGTCTTCTCCAGGAAACAGGTCAACAGTCACGTCATCGTGCTCGATGGACAGACCGTCGTGCTCGGCGGCCTCCTGAAGGAGACTGAAACCCAGATCAAGCAGAAGATTCCGCTGCTGGGCGACATTCCCATCCTCGGTGAACTCTTCAAGTACAACGACGAGAGCCTGGAGCGGCTTGAACTGCTCGCCTTCATTACGCCGACCGTCGTCCATCGCCCCCTGGACAACTACGACAACTACAACAGGGAGGATCTCATCCGACTGGAAGAGGTCTCCCAGCCTCTGGCCGATCAGGTCGTCGGGCGGTCATGGTTCTCCGAAGGCGAGATGCAGTTGAACATCTCCGAGCGCATCACGTCCAGCAAGAACGCCAAGGAAGCCAAAGGGCGTGTCGACGATGGGCTCGTGGAGCCTCCGGACCGTGACGCGATCCAGACCGAGATCGACAACATCGAATCAACCGAACCCGATGATGTGCCAAGTGATCTTGACGACATCGACGACATCAAGCCAGAGAAACAGCCGGAATGACGCGAACGGCCCTCATCATCATGCTTGCCGGATCGATGGCGCTGCCTGCCTGCACGACGTCCAATCGACAGAACCAGCCTCCACCGATGAGCGCGCAAGCAACGAAGCGACTCCAGGAAATCGCAGAGCAGGAACTCCGACGTGGCAGCACCTTCTCGATCAGGTTCCAGGCCCAGCTCCAGGACATGGGTGAAGTCCCATACGATCAGTCGCCCCTGCCACTGGTGAGCCCGGACGGTCACTACATCGCGACATCGGTAGGCGTCGCCCCCGAGATGGCCACCCTGCTCGCCGAGCCGGGCAGTCCCTCTCCTCTGGCCACGGGCATCGAGATCTGGAAGATCGACCACCAGACAGGCGCCCTTTCGGCCACGTGCACCCTGCCTCCCCCGCTGCTCCTTGGTCGCTCCGCGGATACCGAGGGCTTCCTCGTCGAGTCCCCCACCCCACAGGGCCCGAGGAAGATCGGCAAGGTTTCGTGGACCACCGGGGAACTGGACTGGCTCGTCGATGACGAGAATGTCAACGCCTTCGCGACCATCGGACCCCGAGGTCAACTGGCCTACTCGACCCGGCCCGTCGGCCAGGAGGGATTCAGCCTCGTGGTACGAAACAGTGGTGGGACCGAGCTCGAAGTCGGCACGCTTGAGGGCAACTGGTACTTCCCGACATGGAGCACCAGAAATGACCGCCTCTACGCCTTCTGGATATCTCCCGAGCACGACCTGCGCCTCGTGAGCATGCTCACCATCTCACAGGAGGCCATGGCTGCATCCATGAAGGACCTCGACCTCGGCGGCAATGCCACTGCACGAGTTGCCTACAGGGCGGTCGCGGTGCAACCTGTCGTGCAGGGACTCGGGTCGACGCCGACGGAGGAACTGCTCTTCTGGCATCCCGGCGAGGAACAACTGGTTGCATGGAGTCCGGGAGACAAGTCCCCCTTCATCCTCATGGAAAATGCCCTCGCTGCGGTCCACGACATCTCGGGCCGTTACCTCGTCACGACCGCCGACGAACTTCGGTACGTCGATCCGACGCGGATGAATCGATCCGTCCGCCTACACGACCAGGTTGCCATTCCCTTCAGGACGACCGCAGCTACGGGGCACTACCTCCTGCTGACACCCACCAGTGATCGTGTCAGCATCCGCGCACTGATCCCGAGCAACCAGTCCAGAACGATCCTCGGCACGGCCCCTTCATCCTGAATCAGTCGTCGGCCTCCTGCTCTTCCTGCAGGTAGGTATGCGGTCGGTACAACCAGCCGACCGGCACGAAGAGAATCGCGGTCCCCAGCATCACCCATGTGAAGAACCAGAAGTAACCGGCTCCCGACAGCGTTTCGCCTCCACCGACATCCCAACGGACGGAATGGGAAAAGGCGTCATCGGTATCCAGGTCCACTGCTCCACCGTCGCTGTTCTTCGATGGATCCGAAGTCTCCATGCCGAGTTCAGCCTTGCGACGCTCCAACCATGTCTGCTGGGGGTGTGCCCATGACAGCAGGTCGGATGAACCGGAACGGGCCGCATCCTCGGTCTTCTGTTCAGAGGTGCGCGAGGTCACTTCGACCTCCGCCCGGATGTCGAACTGGCTCTGCCATGTTGCATCGGGTCCTTCACTTGCAACGATGAATGAAACCCTGTTCTTCAACAGGTAACGCAGCGGGTTCCCCCACGGGTCGTCGATGTCGCCGATGAGTTCGGACCCGTCACTCGTCAAGGGCAGTCGCCCATTCGCGGTCCAGTAGCTGCCGATGCGATCGATGGCATCCTCGATGCTGGAGGCCTCCTCGCCGATGAACCCCGTCATCGTGCCGGTCGGAGCGAAGCCGAGACGGATGTCGTCATCTCCACCGAGAACACCGTCTACACCGGCAAGATCGAGTGCGAAGTTGCCGCCGGAGAGTTCGGTGTACCCGAGTCCATGGTTCGCGGATTCACCGGCCCGATCGACGGTTTCACCCTGCTCCGCCGCCGAGGCGAAGCCCGCCGCGACGATCTTCGCATGCTCGGCCTTCGAATCGACGAGAATCACGCTGTTGACGCCGGCGGTGAAGATGTTCCCCAGCGAGACACTCATCAGGAAGAGCGCCATGATCAGGGATTTCATCGTTCGTGGAGCCTGGGTATAGGAGAACTCCAGGCAGGTGATGGAGACCATGACCTCCGAGGCGGTGAGAATCGCATAGGCCGCGATCTGCCACCCGATGCTCGGTCGTTGTCCCGCATCGACCCATTCCTGCACCATGGAAACCATGGAGAAGCCGATCACCATGATGAAGAGGCCGATCGCGATCTTGCGTATCGGCGTCAGGGGGAAGACCTTGTTGATCGCCGGGTAGATCAGGTAGGTGAAGAGAGGGATGTAGATCAGGATCATGATCGGGTTGACCGCCTGGATCTGTGACGAGAGCCAGGTGACGCCAAGCCAGTCGCGATCGAGATCCTCCGCCTGGAGGACCCAGGAGGAGCCGGTCTGATCGAAGAGCGCCCAGAAGACGGCGACGAATACGTAGATGATCCCGAGTTTCAGGATGGCGCTGATGCCCTTCCAACTGAAGGTCTCCTTGAACCACTTCAGTCCACCGGGTGGCACATGGATGAACTTCTTCCTCCCGCACCAGAACAGGAAAGTAGCGATCACCATGAGTACCCCGGGCACTCCGAAGGCCAGGTGGGGCCCGTACCACTCGAGGAACCATGGAGTCATGAGGGTCGACAGGAAGGCCCCGACGTTGATCGAGAAATAGAACCAGCCGAAGACCTTGCTCAGCAGGTGTCCGTTCGTCTTGCCGAACTGGTCACCGACGTGCGCAGACACACAGGGCTTGATTCCGCCTGACCCCAGCGCGATGAGTCCAAGGCCCAGGAAGAGCATCCAGCCGGGATTGATCCCCTCGCCCATTCCCATGAAGGCCAGGGCACCATGACCCAGGCAGTAGACGATGCTCAGTCCGATGATCGTCCGGTACTTGCCGAAGATGATGTCACTGAGAAGCGCCCCGAAGATCGGCGTGAAATAGACGGCGGACGTGAAGCCGTGGTAGTTGGCGATGGCCTCCGCCTCCGGCATCGGCTCGTTGCTGACCGCCCCCGGAAGAAGGAACAGGTAGCTGGTCATGAAGATCGTCAGGATGCCCTTCATCCCGTAGAAGGAGAATCGCTCTGCCGCCTCGTTGCCGATGATGTACGGAATGCCGCCGGGCATTCGCTTGGTGGAAATCGGCGCGGTTGCGTACTTGGCTGCCATGGATCACTCCTTCATGAGGGGAGGACAGATTGTGGTCGCTTCTGGCCTCCCGTCAAGTTTCCCCACGATCCGGGCCTCAGGACCCCAGTGGAGGCAGGACCTTGATGGGGACCTGCTCCGTCCTGGGCATCAGGCAGGTGCGGTCGTTGCAGGACTGCCAGGTGATGCTCATGCGACCACTGCGACCGATGTCGCCCGTTCGCGTCAGCGTGATCGGAATCTCCACCCTGCCCTCATAGACGTTGACCGGCCCGTCAGGGCCGTTGAAGGCGTGCCCATGGGGATAGGCTGCCTGGACCTGCAGGCCCGGTGTCAGGCTCATGATCTCAAGGGCCACGTTGAACTCGTCCTGCTGAACATGGGCGTTGACGTGCCATCCCTTGTCGATCTCCAGGACGAGGGTCACCGTGGCCGACTCTCCTACGGCGAGGCGGACCTGCCGATCCGCTGAGGAAAGAGCGACATGCGACCCGGGCTTCTTCGTCGCACCTCCTCCACCCTTGCCGAGCAGGGTCGGATGCGAGCGTTCGAGTCGATGCAGCCCCTGGACCGAATGGATCGCGCTGCGAGGAGCCTGGACGATGTCGGCACTGACTGCATCCAGGGCCGCCACCGCGTCCTCGCCCCAGTTCTTCCGACCAGTCCGCTCGTAGAGTTCGATCATGTTGTTGATCATGACGGCGTTGGCGCTGGGCATCGCCCCGTCGTAGAAGGAACGACCTCGAACGAAGAGGTCCTCCTGGTCGGCCAGAGTTTCATACCAGCCACCGCCCGACTCGTTCCAGAATCGCTCGCGGGCCTGTTGAGCGAGCGTCGCCGCCTGGTCGAGGTACCTGCTGTCTCCCGTGGCCTGCTCCAGGCGAAGCAGTCCCCTGATCATGTAGGCGTAGTCCTCGAGGAAGGCGTTGATGCGTGCATCATCACCTCGCCTGGTGCGAAGCAGTCCACCCTGCCGCGTCCACATGCTGGACATGACGTCATCCGCCGCCTTCGTGGCCGCTTCGACGTATCGCTGCTCCTGGAGTATCCGACCCGCATCGGCCATGCCACCGATCATCAGCCCATTCCATCCCGTGATGACCTTGTCATCGAGGCCGGGTTGATCACGCCGATCACGGGTTGCAAGGAGAGCGGCGTTGACGGCCTGCCATTTCCGATGGAGGTCCTTGCCGCTCATCCCGAGTCGCTTGGCCGTGTCCTCGGGTTTTTCCGAGAGGAAGAGTACGTTGCTCGGAGCTTCGGCCGGATGGTGTGGGTCCTGGAAGTTCGTACCCTTGTTCAGGCCGTAGACCTCGAGCGTGAACTCCACCTCCTCGCCCAGCCCTGCAGCTTCAAGGGAGGAGCGGATCTCCTCCGGGGTCCAGAGGTAGCTCTCCCCCTCCCTGGCATTGGATTCGGCATCCAGGGCCGAGTAGAAGGCTCCGTCAGGACTCGTCATTTCTCGAAGAACCCAGTCGAGGGTCTCTGCCGCAACGGCGCCGTACCAGGCATCCCCGGTCTTTTCGAAGGCGTCGGCATAGACCGATGCGAGCATCGCATTGTCGTAGAGCATCTTCTCGAAATGCGGCACGAGCCACTGCTCATCCGTGCTGTAACGATGGAATCCTCCGCCAACCTGGTCGTACATGCCACCCATGGCCATGCGATCGAGAGTGTGCGTGACCGCCTGGCGCGCCGGGGAGAGATCCCAGGCCGAGGTGAGCAGGAACTCGTGCAGTACGGGCATCGGGAACTTCGGCCCCTTCTTGTCGAAACCCGCGTGGGTCCGGTCATAGGTTGCGACGAGTTGCGAGATGGCCGCATCCACCTCGCTCCGACCGATCGGGACGGCGTCGGCCCTGGCCGACATCACCTCGGTCACCTTGGCGGAAACACTGTCAGCCTGCGTATAGACGGCATCCCGCTGCTCGGTCCAGAACTGGTGGATGCTCTCGAGCATTCGTGGGAAACCCGGTCGCCCCAGGCTGTCGGTCGGGGGGAAGTAGGTGCCGCCGAAGAATGGCTCCAGCGTGTCGGGTGTCAGCCAGACCGACAGGGGCCATCCCCCCTGGCCCGTCATGACCTGGACGGCCGTCATGTAGATGTCATCCACATCAGGTCGTTCCTCGCGATCGACCTTCACGCAGACGAAGTAGGAGTTCATCAAGTCCGCGATCTGCTCGTTCTCGAAACTCTGGCGTTCCATGACGTGGCACCAGTAGCAGGTCGAGTACCCGATGCTCAGGAAGATGGGCTTGCCTTCCGCCCTGGCACGCTCGAAAGCGGCGTCACCCCAGGGATACCAGTCAACGGGATTGTGGGCATGCTGGAGGAGGTAGGGACTTGTTTCATGCACCAGTTCATTCGTGAACCGGGCTTCGGGGGCGGGCGAATCGTCGTTCAAGGCGGATGCTCCACAGACGGGAACCGTCGAAAGTACAAGTGCCAACACCGGCGCAACAGGCATGGTTGAGTTGGAGTTCATTCCACCATGCTAACCCACCATTCTCCACGAGGAGACCCCACGGGCCGGACAGGCCTCCCTGCAGGGACTCCTGGCCGGTTCCTCGGGAGACTCCATCCATCACGCCGATAGAACACGCTGGAGATTCGGCGTGAACCCGGTACTCATCGAACAACTCGTCATGTATGGAGTGGCCCTGCTTGCGGGGCTGGTCCTCTGGGGCATGGGCGGCCGCCTGCTGAGGCCCGCCCTGGGCCTCGTGGGCGTCGTCATCGGCGGCGCCATCGGGTGGATCTGCTGGTCACTCGTCGAGAACCTCGTTCCGCTCTGGGCCCTGGTGGGTGGGACCGCCCTTCTCATCGGCTGCATCGGGATGCTCGTCTACAGGCTCCTGCTTGCGGGCCTGCTGTCACTGCTGCTTGCCATCGGGTGCATGGTCGGGGCCTGGTGTTTCATGGATCAGGGTGAACTGACTCCCGTACCGCTGGCGACGCTTTCCGAAATCGTCGCCGGGGCTTCGGTTCTTGAGCAGGTCACTCCAGCATTTTCGGATTCATCCTCGTCGACTTCCATGGCATCCGCCCTTGCGAATCACGCCGATGCCGTGCGTACCGAGATCCTCGACCGGGTGGGAATACTCCACGCCGCATGGCTCCTGCTCTCGCCACTTGGGCAGTTGGTCGTGATCGGCAGCATCATCGGGGGCCTGTTCTCGGGACTGCTCCTGGCCACCTTCACCCCACGCTTCTCGGCCATCTTCCTGACCGCCTCGCTTGGAAGCCTCCTCATCCTCGGAACGCTTGTCCGCGTCGTGACGATGACCGGTGCCTCACTGACGGATGCCATCCTCACCTGGACCCCCCTGCCACTGGTGCTTTGGGCAGCCCTCGCTTTCATCGGCATGTGTATTCAATTCACGATGCAGGCCAGGCGAGGTGCAGAGGCCGACTAGGACGATATGTCCGTCACCGCGTAGAGGAGGCCGAGGATGATCGGAAGGATGATCAGCATCCCGGCCAGGACGAGGGCCGCCAGCCGTGGCCATGGTGAGTCGATGCGCTCGACCGCGTCACTCCGTTCATTCCTGTCCGCCATGAGAGGCAGCCCGACCAGACGCAGGTAGTACCAGGCGCTGATCGCGCTGTTGATGGCTGCGACAAGCACGAGTACGAGTCGCCCTGATGCGATACCGGCGATGAAGAGTGCCAACTTGCCCCAGAATCCAAGCAGCGGCGGGAAGCCCAGCAGCGACCCGGCCGAGATCGCCATGGCCGTCGCAGACCATGGGTGCTTGTGTCGCAGGCCTGCCAGGTCCTCGACGGACTCGATTTCGACTCCGCCACGTTGAAGGCTCGACAACACCGCGAAGGACGCCGTATTCCCGAGCCCGTAGATGAGCAGGTACAGCATGACGGCGTTGAAACCGGCTCCCGGCCCGGCGATGATCCCGATGAGCAGGTAGCCGCTGTGCGCGATCGAGGAACAGGCGAGC
>PBMX01000025.1 GCA_002722935.1 Phycisphaerae bacterium
CCACGTCCATGTCCGCGATGTCGATGGAGAGGATCTCGTAGGCGGTACCCGCATCGAGTCCCTTCTCGAGAACGACGCGCGAAATGTTGTCCGGGTTCTCGAGAACGGCGAGGTGATTGACGGCTGAACCGATCGTCGAGACGATGCCTTCGCCGACGCGGGCGATGATCGTTTCCTCGGTTGCACCACCGACGAGGCGGGCGATGTTCGTACGGACCGTCACCCGGGCACGTGCCTTCAACTGGATGCCGTCCTTTGCGACCGCGTCGATTGTTGCGCGCCCATGTGCCTGGTCGGGACAGTCGATGACCTTCGGGTTGACCGAGGTTCGAACGGCTTCGAGGATGTCGCGGCCTGCCAGGTCGATCGCGGCCGAGACTTCCCAGGGCAGGTCGATGCGCGCCTTGTCGGCGGCCACCATCGAGCGGACGACGTTGGTGACGCGTCCACCTGCCAGGTAATGGGCCTCGAGCAGGTCGGTGGGAATCTCGAGCCCGGCCTTCTTCGCCGTGATCCTGTTCTCGACGATGATCCGCGGCTTGACCTTCCGGAAGCGCATCATCACCAGGCCGAAGAAACTCACCTTGGCTCCGGAAACCCAGGCCTGGAGGTACAGCCCCACGAACTGGAAGAGGAACAGCAGGACCATCAGGATGATCAGTCCAGCGATACTCACACCGATGATTTCGATCGGGCCCATGAGGGGTCCTCCGTAGAAGCGGCGACCTGCCGCGACGTGGCATTGTACCTGATCAGGTCGTCGGCCGGACCTTCAACTGGTTGTCGTAGACGTCGACCACCTCGACCTCGATATTCGCATCAATCATGCCGTTTTCCGCGAGGGCCTCGTGGCGTTCGCCGTCGATCCGGACCATGCCGACGGGCCGCAGATCCCCCTCCGTGACGCCCCTGGACCCGATGTACTGGTCAAGTCTGTGCGCCCGCTCATGTTGCGCCGCCGAGGAGGCCGCATAGGCTTCCTCGGGAGTGCGACCGGGGAGGTCGTCCTCGGCACCGAGAATCAGTCTTCGGCCCATCGGGGACGCCTCGAACCACTTGAACCCGAACCACAGTGCGACGGGACCGATCACGATGTACAGCAGCATGGCGACGAAGCCGGTGGTTGTTGAATGGGTGAAGAAGGCGACGAGGGAGCCGATGACGGCCACGCCCGAGCAGAGGGCGATGATGCCCCCGGAAGGAACGAACAACTCGATGAAGAGCAGCACGATGGCGGCTCCCAGGAGCACGAATCCCCAGATCATCGCGGCGTCATTCGTCGCAGCCGGCGTCGTGACCTGTGCAAGCAGTTCCATCATCATTCAATGACCTCCACCTCGAGGATCATGTCGCTCCTGACGACCCGGACCCGGGCGCCGCTCTCGATCCATCGACCCGAGGATACCGCGTCGACGACGGAGTCACCACACTTGATTCTTCCGGCCGGGCGAAGGTCGGTTACGGCGACGCCCTCGGTGCCCACGGCAAGCGTGGCTCCGGCCTCGGAGGCACCCGAGGCACCTCGCATCGATCCAACCGTGCTTCCCAGCACGAAGCGCTGGGCGAAACGACTCGATTCGAAACGTCTGGCGATCGAGGCCGTGATGACGACGCCTGTCACGACGCCCGTGAAGACGACGAGCATGCCCCGGAAGATCCCGTCGAGAGCCTCGGTCGATGTCATGTCGCCCGAGACGAAGGTGCCCACGAGCCCGATGAGCATGCACACGGCGCCCGCGGCGCCTACCAGCAGCGTGCCCGGTACGAGGAACAGTTCGACCGCGATCAGGAGCAGCCCGAAAAACACCAGCAGGATGTCCCACCACTGCGCCATGCCTGCAAGCCACGGAGCGCCGATCAGGATGAGCAGGGCCACCGCTGCGCCTGCGCCGAAGACGCCCGTGCCCGGGGCGGCCATCTCGATGAAAGTGCCCACGATGAAGATCACGATGAGCACCAGGCGTACCGGCCAGCTGACGAGAAAACTCGTCAATGCTTCCGACCAGGATCGATCACGTGTCGTGATGATGGTTGCGCCAAGGAACCGTTTCATTTCGGCCTCATCACCGACGAAACCGTCGACGAGCCCGTAGTCCCTGCCCTGCCCCGGGGTCAGCGCCAGGAGCCGATCGTTGGAGACGATCTGCTCGACGAGTTCCCACTCATCGGCATCATCGCTTCCAAGGCGTGGTCGCGAGGATGGTCTCTGCATCATCGACGAAAGATCACTGGGCGCAGCGCCGGCGGTCGGGGCGCTGAACTGCTCGAAGAACGGTGTGAGCACGTCCTCGCCGGCACCCTCGAGCTGGGTCGAGGGCGTGATGGATGGAATCGTGCTGGGTGGTGCTTCGCCGAAGATCGCCTCGTACTCGCCGGCGTCGACGCAGATGCGTTCGCCGGTCGCCGTGTTCCGGAGCAGCCACAGTTCGACGCCGACGCTGACGAAGGCCTGGACGAGACGTTCATCGCGGTGATTGCGACGGGCCGAGTCGATGACCTCCGTGAGAATCGGTGATTCAAGCTTGGCACGTTCCGCCTGCGGTATCGGTCCCAGCGGACTCACGGGGGCGCTGTCGCCGAACATCCCTCCGGGCTGGATCACGACGGACCGGCAGGCGAGGGCGATGATCGTGCCCGCCGAGAACGCGTGCGGGGAGATCCAGGCCGTCGTGTTCGCCGGGGCGTCCTCCTTGAGCATCCTGCACAACTCGAGGGTGGACATCAACTCGCCACCGGGCGTGTTCAGCCGGATGACGATGGCGTCGGAGCCCTCGTCGACCGCATCGGCGAGCCGTCGACGTACGGATTGCACTGTCATGGAATCGATGGGCCCGTTGATGGTGATGATGGTCGCGTGCGAGGCCTGTCGGTGCGCAGGCACGACGGGGGCTTCGTCCCGTGCCGTTCTCGCGACGAGCAGGAGCATGCCGGCCAGCAGCGTCAGCATCCGAGCCAGTCCTCGTGTTCGACTGCGGGTGGTGTTCATGCTCCGAGTATAGGTCGCATGCCATGCATGGCATGTCGAGTCCTTCTCCGGCTTCTTGCTGTGGTGCAACCCGCTGCGGGATCAGTCATGCAGGGGTTCGTAGTCGACGTAGTAGGGATTGCTGTCCTCTACGACGGTCATCTCGTTCACGTGCGTGAGAATGATGTCCGAACCGAGCAGCGGTTCGTACTCGTATTCCGGGAATTCGGCCTGGGCCTCGTAGAGATTGTCGGCCAGCCACTCGTTGTCGCCGGGATCCTGGTACACGCAGGCTTCCGGGTAGAAGTTGTCATGCGTGTCGGTGTGGTTGTCACCGTAGACGATGATTCCTCTCCACTGTCCCTGGCGGCCAAGGTAGTTGGCGGTAAAGGACTGGTCGCTGCCTGCATCCACCGACAGGAGAGACTCGTCTCCATTGAGCGGTCCACGCGTACCCACGAGTGCGAAGTTGGAATCGGCCTGCCGATCCCACTGCTCCTTCCGTCGTACGCCCGCAAGCGGCATGATGGCGTAGGAGTTGTTGCTTCCTGCGCCGATGCCGGTGATGTCGTTGTTGAACCCGTCATCCCAGAAGACACCGGGCTCGTTGTCCGAAACGTACTGGCGATACAGGTCGTAGTCGTAGTCCCCGTAGACGAAGACGTTCGGGTTGGGTTCCATGTTGGAAACCGTGTCGGGCGCCGTGAAGAGGTTCTCCATGATGCAGAGAGAGAGCAGCGCCGCGTGGTCGTTCTGCGAAGCGTCCTCGGGGCCGCGGCCGTGGACGAACTTGCCCAGGTCCGGGTCCATCAGCCGTTGCTCACGGCCGGGAACGGGTTTTCGCATGTTGTGGGTCGAGGCCCAGTTCACGAACCCCTCGTGAATGGTCCGGACCCGCTTCTGTTCCTCGACAAGCCTCGCCGCCGCCCTGGCCGAGGCCAGGGACGGCAGGAGGATGCCGACGATAATGCCGATGATCGCGATGACCACCAGCAGTTCTACAAGTGTGAATCCACGACGCATCATGGTCGCAGCTCCGTAAGAGTCATCAAAGATGACTCAGTCGTACAGTTCGTCCCACGAGCCGAGCATCATCGGGAAGTCCGGTGTGCCGACAAGGTAGGAGTAGCAAAGGTAGTTGTCGCCTGACAACAGGTTGCTGGGATTTCCATTGGCATCAGGTGCGCCTTGGAACTCAGCAGAGAAGATGTTGTCCTTCTTCAGCCCGTTCTCATACCCGCTGATCCGCTCTTCGTAGATCGAGTTGGCCGGGTAGAAGTTCTGGATGTTGGTGATCGAGAAATCACCCCAGAGGGTATTGGCGTGATAGGCGCCCGAGGGGCCCATGAAGTCAAGGACGGGCGAGCGGGTGAACTGACCTTCTTCGACATCGTCGTTGACGACGCCTTCCTCCGTACCACGGAGGCAGTGGACGACGTTACCGCTGGAAGCAGTGTCGTTCCAGGAGATCAGGCGGTCACCCATGAGCAGCTGGTTCGCGTAGGACGTGTGGCTCTTGCCGTCATTCAGGTTTCGAAGGTCGGCACGGAAGCCCGTGTCCCAGTACGAGCAGTTGGATGGGTCCCACTGGCTGTGGTCATAGGCGACGATGTTGCCGTTCTCGGCGATCTCGCCCTTGACCCCGATGTCCTTGTTGTTCTCGCAGGGAGAAACGTGGGTTTCGGCCGTGTGGTAGTTCTGCGCGATCATGGCGGATGCCAGTGCACCGGTCGTGTTGTATGTCGGTTGGGCTTCGCCACGTCCGATCATGCAGACGTTCCCGAGTCCCTCGACAAAGACGGGGGCACGGTTCAGTTCACCGGGAATGCACCACGCACCGTTGTAGTCATTGGCATAGGCGCCGTGGCCCTGGCCAAGTGCACGAAGGTTCGCGGAGTCCTTCTTGGCTCGAGCAGTCGCCATGGCCGAAGAAAGGGCCGGCAGCAGCAGGCCCATCAGCAGGGCGATGATCGAAACCACGACCATCAGTTCTACGAGGGTGAATCCTCTCTTGGTCTTCATGTTCGTCTCCGTTTGTTACTTATGAAGCATGTATGAATACGCTTGGGACCGTACGCCGGTTCCTCTTCTACGAACGCCTCGACCGGGTGTGCCGGCTCGGGACGGAATCGTCCTGTTCCACGTGGCGTTTCAGGTACTGCCCCGATGCATGCAGCATACGACCACTGGGGACCGCATCATGCAGGCGAGGGCGAAAAAGCATCCGCCACGTCAACTGACTGGGTTGTCGATCAGGAGCGGCGGGAATGAACAGGCCGGAAATGCCGGCGAAGAAGAACGGTTGATCACGGTATGATTGCCGCACCGGATCCGAAGCCACTGTGGCTTCAAAGAAATGTAATCCACTCTCAAGGGTACCCGGGACGTGGTACCGGTCAAGTGGAATGGGCGACAGCCCCCGTTTTTAGCAAGGAAATGCCTGATGGCCGGTATTTGCGATCGACTCGAGAGCCTTGGAATCATCCTTCCCGAGGCTCCCAGCCCGGTGGCGGCCTACGTGCCCGCGGTCCAGGCAGGCTCACTGGTATTCATCAGTGGACAGGTTCCCATGTCAGAAGGAAGTCTCCTGGCGAGCGGGACCGTCCCAGGTAACGTGACGCTCGAGGAGGCCACCTCGGCGGCTCGCCAGTGTGGAATCAATGCACTGGCCGTCCTCTCCGCCCACCTCGATGGCGATCTTGATCGCGTCGAGCAGGTTGTACGACTCGGGGTCTTCGTTGCATCCGACCCTGGATTCACGGACCAGCCGAAGGTCGCCAATGGCGCCAGTGAACTCATGGAAGAAGTCTTCGGCGACGCAGGCCGACACGCTCGCGCAGCCGTCGGCTCCGTGGGGCTGCCCCTCGGTGCCTCGGTTGAAGTGGAGATGATCGTCCAGGTCCGCGACTGAACCGGTCGGTCAGGCGAGCTGGCTGCTTGGTTGTTCCATGGCGGCCCAGTCAGCCAGGAACTGCTTCAAGCCACGGTCGGTCAACGGATGCTGCATCATCTGCTTGATGACCTTGAACGGAACCGTCGCGACATCGGCGCCGAGCATTGCGCATTGCACCAGGTGCAGCGGATGCCGGATGGACGCCGCGAGGATCTTGGTTTCATATCCGTAGTTGTCGTAGATCGTCCGGATCTGCTGGATGAGTTCCATGCCGTCCTGCCCGATGTCGTCGAGTCGACCGAGGAACGGGCTGACGAGGAAGGCCCCCGCCTTGGCGACAAGGAGCGCCTGAAGCGGTTGGAAGCAGAGTGTCATGTTGGTACTGATCCCCTTGTCCGAGAGGGCGCGGCAGGCGCGAAGGCCGTCGACGGTGGAGGGGAGCTTGATGACGATGTTGGGCGCGATTTCCGTAAGGGGCATCGCTTCCGCGATCATGGCTTCATGCTCGGTCGCAATCACCTCGGCGCTGACCGGGCCGGGGACGACCTGGCAGATCTCGCCGAGGCGGTCGTGGAAATCGACGCCCTCCTTCGCAACGAGGCTCGGATTGGTCGTCACTCCATCGAGGACGCCCATGGAGGCGGCTTCGCGGATTTCGTCGATGCTTGCGGTGTCGATGTAGAGCTGCATGCGGGCATGATATCGCCCAGTCGCTTCAGGAGTTGAAGCTGATCAGGAGCAGCACGATCACGATGATCGCCAGGACCACGTTGACCGTGATCGAGATGGCCGTCAAGGGCGAGTTTCCACCCGTTCCCTCGCGTGCCTGCCCCTCCCCGGGCTGCGCCTGTCCGAGCTTGACGGTCAGTTTCGACAGGTCCACCTTCGGCCTCGCGTAATGGGGCGTCTCGTTCTTGCGGACGAGCTCGAGGTCCTCGAGGAGGTCGGAAGCGGTCTGGTACCGCTCTTCACGCTTCTTGGCCATCATCATCTCGATCACCTGCGAGAAGCCGGCGGTCAGCGAAGGGTTCAGGTGGTCGGGAGGAGTCAGTTCCGACTTCAGGTGCTTGTGCATGACCTGCGACGGGTTCTTTCCCGAGAAGGGGACCCTGCCGGTCACCATGTGGTAGCAGGTGGCGCCGAGACCGTAGATGTCGGCCTGGGGTCCGATGTCGACCTCTCCGCGGATCTGCTCGGGGCTGATGTAGTAGGGGGTGCCGTAGGCACGACCCGCCTCGGCCTTGGCCGCGACCTCGTCATCGACTGCGCGTGCCAGCCCGAGGTCCGCGAGCTTCACGTTGTTGCGACCCGTGATCATGATGTTCTTCGGCTTGATGTCGCGGTGAATCAACCCGCGTTCATGCGCGTGCTGAAGCGCACGGGCGACCTGCATCACGACATCGATCGCATCGGCCTCGTGGAGGCGCTTCTCCGCCTTCGTCCTGTCGTAGATCGTCTCGCCTTCGACGTACTCCATGACGAAGTAGTGGTGATCACCCGCCTGGCCCACGTCGTAGGCCTGAACGATGTTCGCATGGTTCAACTGGGCGGCGGATCGCCCCTCCTTGTAGAACCGGTTGATGAAGTTCGCGTCGGTCGAGAACTTCTTCGGCAGGACCTTGATCGCAACCAGCCGGTCGAGGCTCAGCTGCTTCGCGAGGAAGACCGTCGCCATGGCTCCTGAGCCGAGCTTCTTGAGAATCCGGTACCCGGGAATCCGCTGCGAGGATTTCTTCGCATCGAACTCCTTCTGCAGTCGCTCCAACTGGTGACGGGTTACGTAATCGTGTTCAAGGAGGAAATCGGACAGCGTTCGGAGATCCTCGGGATTCTCGATCGCCTTGGCTTCCTCGAGGCATTGTTCCAGTTCATCGGAGGTCACAAGGCCCGACTCGACGACGATCTTGCCGAGCACGGTGTCGAAGCCCGCGGTCGTGTTGCCCGGAGACGGCATGTCCTCCGAACTGGATCGCCGCTCCGACTCCTTCTTTTTGGGTCTGGGCGCATCGGCGACCGGCCCCGCTTCACTGGCAGGCGCCGGATCAGGGGCGTTGGAATCCATCAATGCCGGGACGTCGTCACTGGCCTCTGATGGGTCGGGTTGGGGGTGGTCGTTGGTCATCGGCTCCCGGAGGAAAATGCTGCGCGAAGGATACATGCTACGCCCGCTGGAGGTGCGAACCGAGGTCGAGCAGTGGGGTTTCTCTCCACAGGGGTATCATGCACCCCGGAGCCGCGGATGCCAGTGTCGATCAGCCCACAACGGATTCTCCTGGTTCGTCCCAGCGCGCTTGGGGACGTTTGTCGGACTGTGCCGGTTCTATCGAGCCTGAAGCACGCATTCCCGGACGCTCGAATCGACTGGATCGTCAACGACACGTTCGTCGATGCCATCCGCGCCCATCCCGCGTTGAACGAGGCAATTCCATTTCATCGCCGTCGCCTCGCCGGCTGGTGGTATCACCCCGGGATCGCTCTTGAACTGCGACGCTTCCTGCGTGGTCTGAAGCGGACGCGCTACGACCTGGTGCTCGATTGCCAGGGGCTCGGTCGCAGCGGGCTCATCACCTGGATGACCAGGGCTCCCCAGCGGATCGGCGATGCCCATGCCCGGGAGGGGGCCGGGCTCGGCTACACGACGAAGGTGGACACGTCGTCCATTCCGCATGACGTCGACAGGATGCTCGCCCTGCTTCCCGCCTGCGGAGTGGAGATCCAGAAAGACATGCAACTTCACGTGCCGGACGATTCCCGGGCCGATTGGGAGGGCTCCCAGGTCTGCAGGGAGGTGTCCGGCTCCTCGTTCGCCGTGCTTGCGCCTGCCAGCCGGTGGAAGACCAAGGCCTGGCCGACTTCCCGCTGGGCGCAACTGGCCGACGAACTTCTCGACGGGCGTTGCGAACACGTGCTCATCGTCGGTTCTTCCGATGAGCGGGACGAGGCGGCGGCCGTGCGCAGCGCGGTCACCTCGAATCTCGCCAGAGTTCATGATGTCTCGGGCAGCTCGAGCATCGGGATGCTCATGGCCATGATCGAAGATGCCGCCGTCACGGTATCGAATGATTCCGCGCCGCTGCACATGGCGGCGGGTCTCGGTGGGCGTTGTGTCGGGCTCTACGGACCGACGGATCCATCGAAGGTGGGTCCCTACGGGCTTGATGACCATGTCGTCCGGGTCGAACTCGATGCGCCCGTGCATTACCGGGATCGCTCGCTCGGTGATTCCATCATGCGCAGGATCACCGTGGAAGAGGTCCTTGAACGTGTCGACGAAGTACGCACCAAGAGCGCGAAGGCTCGACGATGAACTGGACGATGCCCCTGATCCTCGCGAGCACATCGCCTCGTCGCCGGTCAATGCTGGCCGAGAGTCCATGGCCCGTCGAGGTGCTCTCCCCGACGATCGATGACGGGGACCTGTCCCCGGGCGAAGGTACGCCCGAGGAATGGGTCGAAGCCCTTGCATGGCTGAAGGCCAGGTCGGTCCTCGATGTCCTTCATGAAACACGCGAGCCGGACTCTCCCTGCACCGTGCTGGGGGCGGACACGATCTGCGTTGATGGAGCGAGGTTGCTGGGGCAGCCCGCGGATGAAAGGGAAGCCAGATCGATGCTGGAGGGCTTCATGGAATCCGCGCACGATGTCCTCACCGGGGCCTGCCTGGTGGCCTGCCCGGAAGGGCATCGCCTCCTGTTCCATGATCGTGCAGTCGTTCGATGGGGGAGCGTCTCCACGGACGACCTCGATGCCTACCTCGACTCGGGCCTCTGGCGTGGCAAGGCCGGTGGATACAACCTCATCGAGCGCATCGAGGCCGGATGGCCGATTGAATGCGAGGGCGACCCAGCGACGGTCATGGGACTGCCGATGCGTCGACTCCACGAGTTGCTTGAAGGTGTCCAGGCATGAATGGTCCGCTGCCTTCCATACTCAACCCGGTGACCGTTCCGGCCTCGTGGATCTACCGGATCGGGATCAATCGTCGCAATCGTCGCTTCGACCGGGGCGCCGGCGTGTCCCAGGTCGGCATACCGGTCATCTCGGTTGGAAACCTCACGACTGGGGGAACGGGCAAGACCCCGATGGTCCAGTGGATCGTCGAGCGTCTCCTTGATGCGGGACGATCTCCGGCCATCTGCATGCGGGGCTACGGCGCGCGTGATGGAGCGCCCGGCGACGAACAACTCGTCTACGAGGAAGTCCTGCCGGGCACGCCGGTCGTCACCGGCGCGAACCGTGTGGAGGCGCTTGCCTCGCACCTTGCCACGGGGCCGTCGACGGATTGCGCCGTGCTTGATGACGGATTCCAGCACCGGTGGATCGACCGTGATCTCGACCTGGTGCTCATCGATGCGTCCAGGCCGCTCTGGAAGCAGCGACTCCTGCCGGCGGGACACCTGCGAGAGCCACTGTCATCGCTGTCGAGGGCGAGCGCAATCGTCATGACGCATGCACCCGAGGTCGACGAGGAACTGGCGGCCATGGTCGAGCAGTGGCATGGTTCGCGACCCATCGCATGGACCGATCACCAGTGGACGACGTTGCAGGTCCACGCCGGTGGCGACACGGTCGTGCAGCGAACCAACTGGCTCTCGGGCAAGCGCGTCGTCACTCGGCTTGGCGTCGGACATGCCCAGGCCGTGCACGAGCAGATCCGGGCGGCGGGTGCGACCGTGGCCGCCGACATGCACGCCGGCGACCATGCCCCATTCGATCGATCGGAACTGTCCAGGCTCGCGACGATGGCCGAGGACACCGATGGAATCCTCATGACCGGGAAGGACTGGGTGAAGGCTCGATCCATGGTCGACCTGCTTGGAGAGCATCCCGTCATCGTCCCCGACCTGCGTCTTCGTTTCGTGCAGGGCCAGGCCGAGTTGCTGGAGCGAATAGAGGCCGTCACGTCGCACATGGGCCGGAGTGGGTAGGCTGGTATCTCGATGAGCACCCTTTTGAACCAAATCGCCGGATTCAAGTCGTGCACGGCACTCGTCGTGGGCGATTTCATGGTCGACGAGTTCATCTACGGCGATGCGCAGCGCCTGAGTCCCGATGCCCCGGTGCCGGTTCTCCGGAGCGAGTGAACCGAGCGTTCCGCCGGCGGCGCGGCGAATGTCGCGACCTGCCTCCATGGATTCGGCGCGAAGGTGATCTGCTGCGGCGTCATCGGTGATGACGAGGCGGGGGCCTGGCTGAGGTCGGCCCTCGGGGAGTCGGGCGATGACATCGAGGGTCTCGTCATCGATGCGCAGCGGCCGACGACCGTCAAGAGAAGCCTGGTCGGGCTGGCGCAGCATCGCCACCCCCAGAAGATGTTCCGCGTCGACGTCGAGTCGGAATCACCACTCCCCGATGCGGTCGAGGCGCAGATCCTTGAACATGTACGAGCCCACCTCGGTTCAGTCGATGTCGTCTGCCTCGAGGACTACGGCAAGGGTGTCTGCTCGACGGCGCTGTGTCGGGCGATCATCGAGGAGTCCACGGCTGCAGGCGTCCAGGTGCTGGTCGATCCGGCCCGCTCCGTCGACTGGGCTCGCTACAAGGGCGCCACGGCGATGACCCCCAATCGCTCCGAACTGGAAGAGGCGCTCGATCGTTCGCTCGGCGAGGGAATCCCCGATGGTTCGGCGGCGACCGAGATGCTCGAGGGCCTTGCGCTCGACGCCCTCGTGATGACCCTCGATCGACACGGCGCCATCCTCGTGCGTCCCGGCGAAGAAGCGTTGCACGTGCCGACGACGGCGCGCAGCGTCTACGACGTCACCGGCGCAGGCGACATGGTGCTGGCCGCCCTCGCGGCCGCGCGAGCCAACGATCTTCCGTGGCCCCTGGCCGTCGAGTTCGCCAATGCGGCGGCCGGGCTTGAAGTCGAGGTCTTCGGGACGCAGCCGATTCCATTGGCACGCGTTCGCCGGGAGATCATGCTTCGCCAGGCGCCGCCCCAGAGCACGGTTCGAACGCCCGAGGAACTGGGCGTGGAACTGGAAGTGCATCGTGAAGCGGGCCATCGCATCGTCCTCACGAACGGGTGCTTCGACGTGATCCACGCCGGGCACGTCGCCTACCTGCGCGAAGCGGCCAACCTCGGCGACGTACTCGTTGTGGGTGTCAACGTCGATGAAGAAGTCGCCAAGCAGAAGGGGCCGGATCGACCCGTCTACCCGCTCGAGCAGCGTCTGGCGATTCTCGCCGAGTTCAGATGCATCGACTACCTCGTCAGTTTCCCCGAGCCCACGGCCCACGAGTTGATCAAGGCCGTCATGCCCGATGTCTACGTCAAGGGCGGTGACTACAGGCCCGAGGAGATCAACGAGCACGACATCGTCACCGAACTGGGCATCGAACTGCAGGTGCTCGGGCATCGGCCCGGCCTCAGCAGCACCGATGTCATCGAACGCATGGCCGAGGACGGGTGAACAGCAACATGGAATCGCGCGATTTCGACCCAGGGCGTGACGCGGATGCCATGTGCCGCATCTGGCGTGAAATCGGGTGGCTCGAAGACAAGAAATCACATCGTGAAAGTCTCAGTCTCTACCTGGAGGCCTGCCGTACCCGGGTCTGCGAAGTCCACGGGGAAGCCGAGATTGCCGTCAGCACATTGCCGGGCACGATGCGCGTACTGGACCAGGAACTTCCACTGTCGGTTGTTGCAGGCGTCTACGCCGGCCGAGTCGGTCGACAGCAGGGGCATGCAACGACCCTGACGGCGGAATGTGTCGCCAGGGACGCGGTTGAAGGAGCCGCGGTGTCGACCCTGGGGATCTTCGATTCGGGCTTCTACGATCGCCTTGGATTCGGCCTTGCTCCGCTGGGCCGCAGCGCTACGATCGACCCGAGGTCCTTGAAGGTGCCTCGCGCGACACGCCCGCCCCTTCGCTTCGGCCTGGATGACGCCGAGGCGCTCCATGCATGCCACCTGGCGAGGCGACCGATCCATGGCCAGGTGAAGATTTCCGATGCGCGACGGATCCGCTACGAGATGAACTTCAATGAAGAAGCCTTCGTCCTCGGGTACCGCGACGGATCCGATGATGCCATCAGCCATTTCATCGCGCTGAGTCCCGATGGGAAGGGCGAGCACGGTCCATACCTGGTCTGGATCATTTCCTGGTCCACCCGTGAGCAGTTCCTGGAACTGCTCGGGGTACTCAAGAGCCTCGGTGACCAGGTGCACGGTTTCCGAATCCAGGATCAACAGGGCATCTCGATGCAGGATCTCGTCGATCGACCCTTCACCTGGTACCGAGTGACCCGTGACTCACCCTTCCAGAAGAGAACATTGGCCCTGTCCAGCATGCAGAACCGCATCTGCGATCTTCCACGGTGCGTCGAGGCCGTCAGCCTGCCGGGTGCGGACCTGGCCTTCAACCTGCAGTTGTCGGACCCGATCGCCGATCACCTTCCAGGCGACTCGGCCTGGAGAGGCGTCGGCGGTGACTGGATCGTGCGTTTCGATGCCACCTCCTCCGCCCGGCCCGGGCGTGACGATGACCTGCCGACCCTCGAGGCGGATGTCGGGGCATTCACGCGTCTCTGGCTCGGTGGCCAGCCTGCCGGGAACCTGTCCATCAGCGCCAACCTTCGTGGGCCGGCGGAACTGATCGACGCGCTGGATCGACGCTACCTCCTGCCGACCCCGCGCATCGACGATAATTACTGATCATCGAAACCGACCGGCTGTTGAGCACATTGGAGCTTCGTCGAACCCGACGTCAGGTCGCTGCCCACGACTTGACGACGTCGAGGGCCCGGTCGGGTGAGTCGAGTGTCGTGCCGAAGGGAAGGCGCAGCACGTCGAAGCGTGCGCGAACGTCCAGACCCAGCGGATCGATCGCGACTGCTCGGGGGTGCTCGACGTCGACATCGATGTGCCCCTTGCAGATCCGCTGGAGCGTGGCTTCGCCGAGGCCGTTGATCGTCCGGCAGAGATCCGCCTCGACGTCCATGAATGGATTGATCCTGACAATGGCTTCGCCGTCGATGACCACGCCGCTGATGCGGACCATGTCGATGTCCATGACGGCCCAGTTGATGTCTTCCTCGATCCCATGGTGGATGCGCCAGCGATCCGCCAGCGACCCCATGTCTCCTTCCTCCTCGAAGCCCTCAAGCGACAGGAGCAGTTCGAGCACGGGCGCCTCGTCATCCGGGATGAAGAGGGCCGTATCCGGAGTCTGCATGGCGGCCACCATGACCGGGGCGACCAGGCGGCCATCGGGCGCAATGACATATTTCAGCGAATGGACGTGTTCATCGAATCGAAAGAGACCCTGTGTCCAGCTCCGGAGCAGGCCGTAGGCCTCCTCGATGGCGGCGTCTCCCTCATCGAAGGGTTTCCCGGTCATGGGTGCATCGTACCGCTTGGTCCATTCACCGGTCCAATCGTCGTATGATCCATCCATGGCTCTCGTCGCTGTCTCCATTCATGTTCCCACCCCCGACGACGTCGAGACGGGCCTGTCGCAATCCACCTCCGCCATCGAAGAGGGCGCCGACATCGTCGAGTGGCGCATCGATGCATGGCCGGGCATGGAACAGGCGGCCGAGGCCGTCGACGAACTGGTGAAGAATGCATCCGTTCCGAGCATTCTCACGGTGCGCAGTGTCGCCGAGGGAGGGGAGTTCGAGGGGACGGCCGATGACATCTCGCAGCTGCTCGAGGCCGTGCATGCGACCGGAACCTGCCCTCGATACATCGACCTCGAGGCCCCCATGTGGCTCGAGTCCGAGGCGCTTCGGTCGGCCTGGCGGGACATGGGGGAGGACACCGGCCTGATCCTCTCGAGGCACGACATGCTCGGACGACCCGGGGACCTGCTCCGGGCCATGGCGGACATGAGCAGCATCGAGGAAGCCGCTGTCGTGAAGATCGCCTGGCGTGCTCGATCGGCGCGTGATTCCATCGAGGCGTTCGATGTTCTTCGGACCAGAGCCAAGCCGACGATTGCGCTGTGCATGGGCGAAGCGGGACTTCCAACGCGTGTCCTGGCCGGGCGGGAGGGCGCCTTTCTTTCATTCGCAGCCGGTACTGGCGGGCCCACGGCCCCCGGTCAATGCTCGGTCCGGGATCTGGTCTCCCGCTACCGCTTCCGTGAACTTGATGCCGAGACCGACGTCTTCTGCATCCTCGGCGATCCGATTGCTCACAGCATCAGCCCGATCGTCCACAACGCGGGGTTCGCCGACACCGGCTTCAACGGGGTATTCATGCCTCTGCCGGTTGCGCCCGGCTGGGAATCGTTCAAGGCCACGGTCGGCGTGCTGCTTGAAGACGGCGGCTTCCGGCTGCGGGGACTGTGCATCACGCTTCCGCACAAGGAGCATGCGCTGCGCTTCGTGAAGGAGTCGGGTGGAACCATCTCCGACATCGCTCAGCGAGCCGGCGCGGCCAACACCATCGTCGTCGACGAGGAGGGAGGCCTGAGAGCCGACAACACCGATGCACCCGCGATCGTCGAAACCCTGGGCATCGAACCCTCGGGGTCACGAATCGCGATCCTCGGCGCAGGCGGCGCGGCACGGGCCGCGGTGGCCGGGCTCGTCGAGGCCGGTGCACGAGTGGACCTCTTCAACAGGACGCCCGAGCGTGCCCAGGCCCTCGTGGAAGCCATGGACGATCACATGTGCACGCTCGGCGATCTCGACGAGTTGAGCGGCTACGACGTGATTCTCAACACGACATCGCTTGGAATGGAAGGAGGACCTGATCCCGAGGCGAATCCACTGGAATCCCTGGGCCTGCCCGACTGGATGCTCGAGGAGGCCTCGGTGGTCTACGAGTGCGTCTATGCGCCGCGGAATACGCCGCTGGTCGAAGCGGCTCGTGCGGCCGGAACCACGGTCGTCACGGGCGAAGCCATGTTCCTGGCCCAGGCTCGCCGCCAGTTCCATGCGTGGACCGGGCTGGAGGCTCCGTTCGAGTCATGGCGCCAACTGATAGACTGAACCCGTGGCCACGCTGACCTGCCAGACCGCCGGAGAATCACACGGACCATGCGGCCTTGCCGTCGTCGGTGGCCTGCCGGCCGGACTGGAACTGGACATCGAGTTCATCAATGCCGAACTTCGCCGCCGCCAGGGCGGCTATGGTCGTGGCGGTCGCATGAAGATCGAGACCGACGCCGTCAACATCCAGGCGGGTATCCGCCTTGGCCGGACCATGGGGTCGCCGCTGGTGCTGGAGGTTCCCAACAAGGACAGCCGGCTCGATGACGTGGAGAAGACGCCACCGGTCAACAGGCCCAGGCCCGGTCACGCGGACCTGGCCGGTTCCATCAAGTGGTTGACGACGGATTGTCGCAACACGCTCGAGCGGGCCAGCGCGCGGGAGACCGCGGCGCGAACCGCGGCCGGTGCCGCTGCCCGATGCATGCTCAGGTCGTTCGGAATCGAGGTATTCGGATTCGTACGTGGCATGCTCGATGCCGTGACGGACATCGAGGTGACACGCGATTCACTCGATGCACTCCGCGCGGCGCGCGATGACAGCGATACATACTGCCCCGACGAGCCGGTCTGCGTGGAGATCATCAAGCACATCCGCCAGGCCAAGAAGGACAAGGACACGGTGGGCGGTCTCTGCGAGGTGCATGTCTTCGGTTGCCCCATCGGGCTCGGTTCATGCATGCAGTCGGACCAGAAACTCGATGCTCGTCTCGCCGGGGCGGTCATGAGCATCCAGGCCTTCAAGTCCGTGGAGATCGGGCTCGGCAAGGATGTCGCCTTCCACACCGGTTCCCAGGTGCATGATGCGATCGAGTTCGAGGACTCGAAGCGCGGCGAACCCTGCCTCGGGTTCACGCGCCCCCGGAACAACGCCGGTGGCATCGAGGGCGGCATGACGGACGGCATGCCCATCGTCATTCGCGGCGCGATGAAGCCCATCAGCACGCTTCTGCAGGGCATGCCCAGCGTGAACCTGGAGACGAAGGAGGCCGAGCGGAGCGACTACGAGCGAAGCGACGTCTGCGCGCTGCCGGCGGCCAGCGTGGTCATGGAGAACGTCGTGGGCTTCGAAGTCGCCAGGGCCTTCCTCGAGAAGTTCGGCGGCGACACGATGGACGAGGTCGGCGCGAACTACCACTCCTACCTGGAGCAGGCTCGTTCACTCTGATGCAGGTCAGTTCGAGTTCCTGAACATGCGTGTCCAGGCGTAGTCGGTGCCCTCGGATCGGCTCTCGCAGTCATCGGACTTGACCGTCAGCTGCATCACGCCGTTGAGAATGGCGAACTCGTACTCACCCTCGGTGCCCGGGCAGGGACCGTTGTCGTCATTCACGATGGTGAGTCTCGTCTGCGTAGCAGAGAACGTGCCCGTGAAGGAAGTGCGGTCCTCGGTGGGCGGTTGCACGATGTAGACGCCGCTTGTGTCGTCCTCGGCGATGAGGTCGACGACCGCGCCGTTGAACGTGCTGGTCCAGGTCCCGGCGAGGCGCTGGGCCGGGGGATCGAGTTTCTGCGCCTGGCAGGCTGACAGGAGGCAGCAACAGGCGATGAGCAGCAGTGATCGCATCCGGGCATCCTATCGGCTCGGCGCGGCGTGCGCCCAATGCACACGACCCCTGCATGAAAGCAGGGGTCGCATGTGAGGAGAGAGTTCTTCCCGCACCAGGTGCAGGAGGAACGAAGAGAGACAGGAATGAATCAGGGAGATTCGGCCGGTTCCGGTGCCGTTGCAGGCATCGTCTCGAATCGGAAGGTCTCCCCTGCGGCGTCGACGAGGACGCGGTCTCCTTCCTCGAGGGTGCCTGCGAGGATGAGGGACGCGATCTCGTTCTCGATGCGCTGTCGAATCGTGCGACGAAGCGGCCTGGCCCCGAAGTGGGGATCCCAGCCCTCGGAGACGAGGGCGGCCAGGGCGTCATCCGTCAGTTCAAGGGTCAGTCCGCGGTCGGCCATGCGGCGGCGGAGGACCTCGACCTGGATGCCCGCGATGTCGAGCAGTTGTTCCTTCGTGAGCTGGTGGAAGACCACGGTGTCGTCGATCCGGTTGAGCAGCTCGGGCCTGAGGGTCTTCTTGAGGAGTTCCTGGACGTGCGCCTCGATCTCGACGTCGAGCGCACCGGACTCGGTCAACTCGAGGATCTGCTGTGATCCGATGTTGCTCGTCATCACGATGATCGTGTTGCTGAAATCGACCGTGCGACCATGGCCGTCGGTGAGGCGACCGTCTTCGAGGACCTGCAGGAGGATGTTGCTGACGTCTGGATGCGCCTTCTCCATCTCGTCGAAGAGGACCACGCAGTAGGGACGTCGGCGCACGGCCTCGGTGAGGCGTCCACCTTCCTCGTAGCCCACGTAGCCTGGAGGCGATCCGATGAGCCTCGCCACGGAATGCTGTTCCATGTACTCGCTCATGTCGATGCGGGCGATGGCGTCCTCGGTGCTGAAGAGGAACTCGGCGAGGGCCTTGCAGAGTTCCGTCTTGCCGGTCCCGGTCGGTCCGAGGAAGAGGAAGGAGCCGATGGGACGTGACGCGTCATCGAGGCCGGCGCGACTGCGACGCACCGCGTCGG
Organism: Phycisphaerae bacterium; assembly: GCA_002722935.1. Classification (GTDB taxonomy): domain Bacteria; phylum Planctomycetota; class Phycisphaerae; order Phycisphaerales; family SM1A02; genus SP202. Next base: position 18,377 of record PBMX01000025.1, read on the forward strand.
AAACGGCCGACACGGCTTCGTCCTGTCCGACGACGCGATTCCGGAGGGCGTCCTCCATTCGAAGGAGTCGCTCCCGCTCCGCTTCGATCAATCTCGAGGCGGGAATGCCGGTCCAGGAGGAGACGACCTGGGCGATCTGCTCGGAATCGACTTCCTCGCGCACCAGGGAACGTCCTTCGCTCTGTCGCTCGTCAAGCACCGACTCGGCGGCGGCGAGCCGCTCGTCGAGTTCTCGCAATGTTCCGTACTGGATCCTCGCGGCCGTCTCCAGGTCACCCCGACGCTGCGCCTGTTCCAGTTCGGTGTGGGCGGCATCGATGGCTTCCTTGACGGCGCGGATCTCGTCGAGCTCGGCCTTCTCGACGTCCCACTGGGCCGTGAGAACGCGGTTGGATTCCTCCAGTTCGGACAACTCGGCCTCGAGCGCCTTGAGTCGTTCCTTCGAGGCGTCATCGGGTTCGCCCTTGAGAGCTTCCCGCTCGATTTCAAGTTGCAGGATCCGTCGTCGCATGCCCTCGAGTTCGACGGGCATCGAGTCGTTTTCCATTCGAAGTCGCGACGAGGCTTCATCAAGCAGGTCGATGGCCTTGTCGGGAAGAAAGCGGTCGGCGATGTAGCGGTGCGACAGTCCCGAGGCCGCGACGATGGCGGCGTCCTGGATTCGAACACCGTGGTGCGCCTCGTACCGGGGCTTGAGGCCACGGAGAATCGCGACGGTCGCTTCGACCGAGGGTTCTTCCACGAACACGGGTTGGAATCGTCGCTCGAAGGCAGCGTCCTTCTCGATGTGCTGGCGGTATTCGTCGAGGGTCGTTGCGCCGATGCACCGGAGTTCGCCACGCGCCAAAGCCGGCTTCAGCAGGTTCCCCGCCGAGACGGACCCCTCGGCGGCGCCTGCGCCGACGATGGTGTGCAGTTCATCGATGAAGAGGATGATGCGACCCTCGGCGGCGGTGACTTCCCGGAGAACGGCCTTGAGGCGCTCCTCGAACTCGCCGCGGAACTTCGTTCCCGCAAGCAGCTGTCCGACGTCCAGGGCCATGATGCGTGCATGGCGCATGCCGGCGGGACAATCGTTGTTCACGATCCGTTGGGCGAGCCCCTCGGCGATGGCGGTCTTGCCGGTGCCCGGTTCGCCGATGAGAACGGGATTGTTCTTCGTGCGCCTCGTGAGCACCTGCATGCAACGACGGATCTCCTCGTCGCGGCCGATGACCGGGTCGAGTCGCCCGGAGGCGGCCAGTTCATTCAGGTCGATCGCGTACTTCGCAAGCGAGTCGAAGTTGGCTTCGGCTTCCGGATCGTTGATGTTGGTCACGCCCGAGGCGCTGCGAAGGTCTTCGACGGTCCTGGTGATCGTCTTCGAATCGAGGCCGAGCGTCGCCAGAGCATCGGCAGCCTGTGACGGAACAGTGGCGAGGGCCATGAGCAGGTGCTCGGCCGAGGTGTACTGATCCTTCATGGAGGTCGTCGCCGCCACCGCCTCGTTCAGAACCTTCATCATGGCGGGGGACGTCTGCGGCATGTGACCGCCGGGCGCGTTGACCGTCGGCAACTGGTTGAGCTGCGCCGTGACGAGTTCACCGACCTTCGAGGGCTCGCGACCGGCACGCTCGATGATCGAACGCGTGACGTTGCCCGCATCTTCGATCATGGCCCGGAGCAGGTGCAACGGCAGCAGTTCCGCGTGCCCCAGTTCCTGGGCGGCGGATTGCGCCGATGCGATGGACTGCTTGGCCTGTGTCGTGAAGGTCTCGAGGTTCATGAAAACTCCTTGTTCCGGGGCATTGATGCCCTGTTTCCATGGTGCAATGACCATGCCAGCCCTCGACCCCTCCTGGGAGGCCTGAAACCGCGGATGCGCCTGCCAACATGACAGGGAAGGTTCTATGATTCGGTAGATGGATGCCCCCGGACCTTCCCGACCACGGATACAACCCATGCAGGGCCTGGCGATTCTCGTGTTGATCGGGATCGGCGCACTCGGTGCCTGGTGGGTGGTGCAGGGGCTGCTTGCATCACCCCTGCAGCCTGTGGGCCCCGTGCTGCATGACTTCGGGGTCGTGCTCATCGAGGGGAAGGACCAGACGGTCGAGCACACCTTCCACCTGCGCAACACGACCGACCGTCCACTGAAGATCATCAAGACCGTGCCGAGTTGCGGGTGCACGTGGGCGGGGCCGGGTGAACCGAATCTCGCACCGGGCGCCACGATGGAACTTCCGGTCACGCTCACCGTGAAGGAATCTCACAAGATCGATTCGAACATCAAGGTCGTACTGGAAGACGAAACCCCCCTGGTGCTCTGGCTCTCGGCGGAGGGTCGCATCCAGGAAGGACTTCGCCACGCGCCCAATTTCATCCGGATCAAGCCCACGCATCCCGATGCAACCGGTCGGTTGTTCCTTGAATGGTGGGAGGAGGAACCACCTCCGCCGCCGGTGATCACTGCGGCGGAATCGCTGCAGATCACGTTCGAAGGTTGGAAACTCCAGTCACGCGGAAGCAAGAGACTGGGCACGCCGGATCGGTACATGGGCCCGCTGGAGATTCATGCAACCACCACGCCGCCGGTCAACGGTGTAATCCTCGCGAGCATGCCCGATGGCCGGACGACGAGGCTTCCGGTGAATCCGCCGGGCAGTCTCGGGGAGATGCGGACCGGTGAACCCATGCACCTGCCGGACGCCACGAACATCGAGTTCAATCCCGAGCAGGTTGGAGAAGACGAACCGGAGGATCAGCCGGAGCAAGTTCCGGGCGATCGTTGATCCACGCCGTCAACCAGCAGAAGGCATCGACGAGTCTCGGGCCGGGCCTGTTGAACCAGGCGCTTCCATCGACGAGCGCAACGAGGCCCTGCCGGACCGCGGGCAACCCGTTCCACCAGTCGGTACCCGTGAGAGTCTCCAGTTCACGCTCGATGGCTTCGAGTTTCATGCCGCAGGGAGCGATCACCAGTCGCTCGGGGGCCGCCTCGATGAGTTGCTCCGGCTCGATGACCTTCGAGGGTTGTCCGGCCTCGTTGAGGAGATGACGTGCTCCGGCCTCCTCGATGAGTTGCGGAGTCCAGTGGCCGGCGATGAAGAGGGGATCCATCCATTCAAGCAGGAGCGTGACCGGACCCGGAACCAGTTCATTGACATGGTCCCTCGCCGACCAGTAACGGGCGCGGAGGTCGACGAGGGTTTCGTTGGCCCGCGCAGCGAGGTTGCAGGCTTCCCCGATCTTCAGCAGGTCATCCATCACCTCCTCGATGGATGTTGGATCCAGGTTCAGGACCCGTGGAGTCCCGGGCAGGTCAGCCGCGATGCGCTGGACGGTTTCAAGGTCGATCGAGCAGACGTTGCACAGGTCCTGCGTGAGAATCAGATCGGGATGGAGGCTTGAAAGCGTCTCTGCATCGACCGTGTAGAGGGAACCATGTTCTTCGAGCGACTCCCGAACCTGGGCGTCGATCTCCGCGCTGCTGGTTGCGGTGATGTGCTGCCCGGTGAGGACCGGGCGATCGAGGATCGACGGTGGCCAGTCGCATTCATGGGATCGACCCACGAGGAGTTCCTCGGCGCCGGGAATCGAGCAGAGCAGTTCAGTGGCCGAAGGGAGGAGAGAGACGACGCGCATCAACTACACCTCGAGTCCAAGACCGAGCCCGAAGAACCGGTTCGCATTGGCATCCATGCGCTGCGTGAACTCGTCATGTTCGATCCCGTGAAGGTCGGCGAGGAATCGAAAGGTATGGATCACGTTGCATGGCTCGTTGGGTCGCATCTTCCTGACTGGTTCGGGACTGAGGTAGGGCGCATCCGTCTCGACCATGAGGCGCTCGATGGGCACGTTCCTCGCCGCCTCGGCGACCTCGGTCGCATTGGGGAAGGTGACGACCCCGGTGAAGCTGACGTGGCAGCCTGCATCGAGTACCGGGCGAAGGGAGTCGAGGTCGCCGGTGTAGCAGTGGAAGACGCACCTGGTGAGATCCAGCGAGGCGCCGGCCAGCACGGCCAGGAGGTCATCGACGGCTTCGCGGCAGTGCAGCACGACGGGCATGTCGATGCCGGATGATTCGATCGTCTCGAGGTGTGCTTCGAGCAGGGAGATCTGTCGGTCCCTGGTCGGGGTCTTGTAGTACCAGTCGAGTCCGAGTTCTCCCCAGGCGACGCAGCGATCATCACGGGCGACCTTCAGCAGGGGAGTCCAGTCCGGGGTCGTCTCGGCTTCGTGGGGATGGATCCCGGCCGTACACCAGACGTGTTCATGTGCGCCGGCCACCTCGAGGCCCGCTTCGACGTCGCCCGGCCCGGTCGACACGGTGATCATGCCGTCGACGCCCGCCTCGGCGGCGTTTGAAAGGACATCATCAAGACGGGCATGAAGTTGACTTGATACCAGGTGGCAGTGGGTATCGATCATGGGTGGATCGTAACTCACGCTTCAAGTCGATGAAGAACCTGCCGTCCGCTTCAGAGTTCCCAGGGTTCCTTGGTGTTGGGACAACATACAAGGGCGAAGGGAAGACTGAGCGTCATCAGGATCGGGAGTGCAACGAGTAATGTCATCTTTCACCATCCTCGGAGTTGCTCAAGCAGGTCGGTACGTACCTCTACGCAGGAACGAGTCGAGCGGATTCATCCCCTTGCACCTATGCACCATGGGCCGATTTGTGTGACGACATTTCATGTCCAAGCACGGTGAAATGAGCCCCTCTGAGATTCAACTGAGAACGAGTCTCAACTGGGTTTCTGCAGGGTCTAAATGACTCTTCATCTTGACAGGAAGTACCCATCAGAAGATCATGACAGGGCTGACTTTGTGATTTATTTCACAAAGTTTCACCCGCATTCTCAACCACTGCAGCGACCTCATGGGCAGATTCCAATACACCTTCCCGAAGTGGACGAATCTCATCCTTCCGATGGTCATCATCGTGGGGATGACGGCTCCCCTCTACGTGGCCTTCATGGTCGCCTGGGGCTTCAGCCCGACGACGACGGACGTGGGGTACATGCCTACGCAGCCCGTGCCTTTCAGCCACCGCGTGCATGCAGGCGAGTTGGGGATTGACTGCCGCTACTGCCACAACACCGTCGAGTATGCGGCGGTCGCGGCCATTCCACCGACCGCCACCTGCATGAACTGCCACGTGCAGATTCATCCAGAAAGCGACAAGCTTGCCCCGCTTCATGAAAGTTATCAAACCGGAATGCCCGTGGAGTGGATCAAGGTCCACGACATGCCCGACTACGCCTACTTCGATCACTCTGCCCACGTGACGCGTGGAGTCAGTTGCGTCGAATGCCATGGTCGCATCGACACCATGGAAACCGTCTACCAGCACGAGCGTCTCAGCATGGGCTGGTGCCTCGAATGCCATCGTGATCCGGCGCCGCATGTGCGGAATCCAGATCTCGTCACCCAGTTGGAATGGGGATGGGACATGGGAGCCGCGGAGCGACTGGCCGAGGGTGCCCACTGGCTGTCCGCCAATCACCTCAACCCGTCACAGGACTGCTCGACATGCCACCGATGAAGCATGAAGATTCAGGCCGGTCCTACTGGCGAAGCCTCGATGAACTGGCGGATACGCCGGAGTTCAAGACGTTCATGCACCGCGAGTTTCCAGCGGGCGCATCGGAGTTGATGGAGGATGATCGTCGGTCCTTCCTGAAGATCATGGGCGCCTCCATCGCGCTTGCGGGCGTGGGTCTTACCGGCTGTCGCCGTTGGCCTGAGCAGATGGTCCTTCCCTACGCCGAGCGACCGGAAGGTTCCGCGCCGGGGATGGCGGATGCCTATGCAACAATCATGGAACTCGGTGGCGTGGCCACCGGTACCCTCGTGACGTCATACAACGGCCGACCGACGAAGATCGAGGGCAACCCCGATCATCCCGGCAGTCACGGTGCGACGACGCGCTACATGCAGGCGAGCATCCTGGACCTCTACGATCCCGATCGTTCCCGCACGCCGAAGATCGCCGGGGAAGAGAAGCGGACAAGTGCGACGTGGGATGAATGGGACTCCTTCTCCGCAACGCATTTCGATGCCCTCAGGAGCAGCGGCGGGGCGGGCTTCTGGATTCTCTCCGAGGCGACCCGCTCACCGAGCATCGAGGCGCAGCAGGCAGAGTTGCGATCCCAGTTCCCCAAGGCCACCTGGGTCACGTGGGAACCCCTCCAGAACGCGAACGAGGCCGAGGGTCTGACCGAGGCCTTCGGCATCCGCGTTCGCCCCGTGCATGACCTGACCAAGGCACGCCTGATCGTCTCCTTCGATTCCGACTTCCTGAACGTGAATCCCGATGTCCTGAACATGTCCGGTGGCTGGGCCGCGGGCCGTCGTCCGGACCATGGTTCCATGAGCCGCATGCTGATGGTCGAATCCGGGCTGAGTGTCACGGGTTCGACGGCCGATGATCGTTGGGCCATGCCCTCCTCGAGGATCCCGGTGCTGGTCGCTCGCGTCGCGGCCAACGTCCTGGGCAACGCCTCCATCGCCGAACCATTCAAGGACAGCGGCGTCGAGACACCGGACGCGGACCTCATTGCCGATCAACTGAAGGGTGCGGCCGGTACGGGCGCAATCCTGGCCGGCCCGTCGCAGCCTCCTTTCGTTCACCGCCTCGTCGCGATGATGAATGATGCGTTGGGCAATGCCGGGACCACCGTTTCCTACATTCGCGAGAACGCCGAGTCGATCCGCACCGCTTCGATCAACGACCTCGCGTCCGGAATGAACGCCGGTGGCGTGGAAACGCTGCTGATTCTCGGTGGCAACCCCGCCTACGACGCACCCGCGGACCTCCAGTTCGCGCAGGGACTCTCCAAGGTCAAGGTTTCGATTCACCTCGCCGACCAGGACAACGAGACCTCCAACCTGTGCACCTGGCACCTGAACCGGTCACATCCCCTCGAATCCTGGGGGGATGCACGTGCATGGGACGGCACCTACTCGGTTCAGCAGCCGCTGATTCTTCCGCTCTTCGAGGGTCGAAGTTCCATCGAACTGCTTGCCCAGGTCAACGCGCGATCCAGCCGGGCCGGATTCGACCTGGTCCGGGCCTCGTTCAACACCGTCAATGGAACCAGCGCGATGGGCAGCTCCTTCGACCCGGCATGGCGAGGAACCCTGCATGCAGGCGTGCTTGCCGGTTCGGCCTCACGAACGGAATCGCTGAAGGTTCGAGGCGGCGGATTGTCCAGTGGGGCGCAGGCGCTCGCCGGCACGATCAAGGCTGGAGGCAAGGGAATCGAGTTGTGCTTCACGTCGGACAGTTCCGTCTACGACGGTCGTTTCGCCAACAACGGCTGGCTCCAGGAACTCCCCGATCCGGTCACCAGGTTGACGTGGGACAACGCGGTGCTCCTCGGACCCTCGACGGCCAAGGATCTCGGGGTGGGAACCGGTGACATGGTCACGATCTCCACGGGGGACGCGTCTGTCGAGGCCGCGGTTCTCGTGCAGACGGGAACGGCGACCGGGACGGCGACGCTGGCACTGGGCTACGGCCGCAGGTTCGCCGGGCGCATCTGCAGCGGTGCAGGTTTCGACTTCTACCCGCTGCGTCGATCCGATGCGATGTGGTTCCAGCAAGGTGCTTCGATCACGCGTTCTTCCGGGACCTATCCGCTGGCCACGGTCCAGGACCACTTCGCGATCGACTCCGTCGGCGGCAAGGGGACGGCGGCACGTCTTCCCGTCCTCTACAGGGAAGCATCGATCGAGACCTTCAATCACGATCCGGATTTCGTCCGGTCGGGTGATCATGCTGCTCACGGCTTGTCGCTCTGGCAGGCCCAGCAGTTCGATGGGGCCCAGTACCGCTGGGGCATGGCGATTGATCTCAACACGTGCTCGGCATGCTCGGCCTGCGTCGTTGCCTGCCAGGCCGAGAACAACATTCCCATCGTGGGCAAGGACCAGGTGCTCCGTGGACGCGAGATGCACTGGCTGAGAATCGATCGCTACTACCGGTTCGAGGAAACCTCACCGGGACACTACAACTCGGATCAGCCCCTGTCGGTCGCCTACCAGCCCGTGACCTGCCAGCACTGTGAGAACGCGCCGTGCGAACAGGTCTGCCCGGTTGCTGCGACGGTGCACAGCAGTGACGGCCTCAACGTGATGGTCTACAACCGCTGCGTCGGCACCCGGTACTGCTCGAACAACTGTCCGTACAAGGTTCGTCGATTCAACTACTTCGACTACTTCCGTCGCGAGCCGCTCCGGGAGACGGGCCTGCTGCAGGTCCAGCCCGACTACTACGTCAAGCTCCAGAGCGGTGGTGATCCGCTGCGACGGATGCAGTTCAACCCCGAGGTGACCGTCCGGATGCGTGGCGTCATGGAGAAGTGCACCTTCTGCACGCAGCGGATCGAGGCTGCGAAGATCAAGGCGAAGAACGCCTGGGTCAAGAAGCCCGAGGCGGAGAAGGCGGCGGCCAAGCGCATCATCATTCCCGACGGCGAGATTACGCCGGCGTGTGCCCAGGCGTGTGCAAATGACGCCATCGTCTTCGGTGACCTGATGGATCCCGATTCACGCGTATCGAAGCTCCACGCCGACTCGCGTGCCTACGAACTTCTCGGCGAGCTCCACGTGAAGCCGCGGAACAGGTATCTCGCCAGGCTGTCCAACTCCATCCAGGGCGAGCGCTTCCCTCAGGATCACTCAGGTGGACACGGCCATTCAACGCATGGACATGAGGAGTCGCACGGCTGATGACGACCATGCCCATCGACAACACGATCGAGGATCCGCGACAGCGAAGCCCGCTCGTACTGGGCCACGAGGACTTCGGCACCGTGACCGAGGAGATCTGCCTGGTCAACGAGGCCCCCAAGCCACCCAAGGCCTGGTACGTCACGCTGGTCATCTCGGCACTGGCCGCGGGGATGCTGGTCGCGATGATCGGCTACCTGATCCTCACGGGCGTCGGCGTCTGGGGGAACAACAGTCCCGTGATGTGGGGCTTCCCGATCGTGAACTTCGTGTTCTGGGTCGGCATCGGGCACGCTGGAACCCTGATCTCAGCGATCCTCTTCCTCTTCCGCCAGAAGTGGCGAACCTCGATCAACCGGTTCGCCGAGGCGATGACCATCTTTGCGGTCATCTGTGCCGGGCTCTATCCGGGCATCCACATCGG